>NZ_JBWKOF010000002.1:378424-485153 GCF_059415945.1 Pseudomonas sp. GW821-FHT09H03
GTTAGTCAACATCTCTATCGACTGACACGGCCTCTTCGCGAGCAAGCCCGCTCCCACATTGGTTCAATGGCAGGCCTTTAGACCGCCATCGGCGCGGTCATTGGCGCGTGGTGCTGGTAACCCTCGAGCGAGAAGTCACCCGGTTCGATCAGTTCCAACCACTCCGGCTGGTACACCCCAGTCTTGGCAAACTCCGGCACACGCTCGGAAATCACCAGCTTCGGCATCGGGAACGGCTCGCGCTTGAGCTGTTCGTTAAGCATGTCCAGGTGATTCTCATAAACGTGGGCATCACCGATGAAGTAGGTGAACCAGCGCGGTGTATAGCCGGTCAGGCGGCCGATCAGGCTCAGCAGCGCGGCGCCTTCCGTCAGGTTGAACGGCGTGCCCAGGCCCAGGTCATTGGAGCGAATGTAGAGGGTCAGGGAAATTTCCTTCGTTTCTACGTTCGGGTGGAACTGGTACAGCAGGTGGCACGGCGGCAGGGCCATTTCATCGAGTTGGGCGCAGTTCCAGCCGTGGAACAGAATACGCCGGCTGCCCGGGTCCTTGATGATGGTGTCGACGCACTGGCGCACCTGGTCGATGGCTTTATACAACACCACGTAGGCCTGACCATCTTCCTCGCCTTCGGCAATCTGACGGTAGCCTTGCTGCAGGGACTGCTCGATTGCCGCCTGGTTGCTGAGCGGAATCTGCTTGTACGCCGGCCATTTGCGCCATTGCACGCCGTAGATCTCACCGAGGTCGTCGGCGCCCTGACGGAACGGGTTGGCCAGCCACTGCGCGTTTTCGTTGGCGTTCTGGTCCCATACCTTGCAGCCCAGGGCGCGGAATTCGGCAGCGTTGTTCACGCCACGCAGGAATCCGCACATCTCGCCGATGGCGGATTTGAACGCCATTTTGCGCGTGGTGATCGCCGGAAAGCCTTCCTGCAGGTCATAACGCAGCATCGCGCCGGGAAAGCTGATGGTGTTCACACCGGTGCGGTTGGCCTGCTTGGTGCCATTGTTGATGACGTGGGCGACCAGTTCGAGATATTGCTTCATGAGTTACCTGTGTCCTTGAATCCCGGGTGGTGACCCGGGCTTCGAATTTATACGGCTGGCGCTGGAGTTGCCGGAGCGCGGTGGTACGCCAGCCAGATCAGGAACAGACCACCGACGATCATCGGCACGCACAGCACCTGCCCCATGGTCAGCCAGTTCCAGGCCAGATAGCCCAGTTGCGCGTCCGGTACGCGGACAAATTCGACGATGAAACGGAAGATGCCGTAGAACAGCGCGAACATCCCGGATACCGCCATGGTTGGCCGCGGCTTGCGCGAGAACAGCCACAGGATCAGGAACAATGCCACGCCTTCCAGGGCGAACTGATACAACTGCGACGGATGACGCGGCAACTGCGCCGGATCGCTGAACGGCGGGAAGACCATCGCCCAGGGCACGTCGGTCGCCTTGCCCCACAACTCGGCGTTAATGAAGTTACCGATACGTCCTGCACCCAGCCCGATCGGCACCATCGGCGCGACGAAGTCCATCAGCTGGAAAAACGACTTGTTGTTCTTTTTACCGAACCACAATGCTGCGAGCATCACGCCGATGAAACCGCCGTGGAACGACATGCCGCCCTTCCACACTTCGAAAATCAGCATCGGATTGGCCAGGTAGGCGCTCAGATCGTAGAACAGCACGTAACCGAGGCGGCCGCCGACGATGACCCCCATCGACATCCAGAACACCATGTCGGAGAGTTTCTCCTTGGTCCAGGTCGGGTCGAAACGGTTCAAGCGGCGGGACGCCAACAGCCAGGCGCCGCCGATGCCGATCAGGTACATCAGACCGTACCAGTGGATTTTCAGCGGACCGATGGCCAAGGCCACCGGGTCGATCTGCGGGTAAGGCAGCATTGCGACTCCTCGTTAGAGTTCAAATCTAAAAATTCCCGGGCGACGCTGCCACCTCAGGATTAAGCCAGGATTGCGCTTTCGTCAGAGCAAGAAGTTCAGGCCGACGCAGAACAGCAAAGCGGCAAACAGTCTTTTCAGCAACTTCGGTGACAGCCTGTGGGCCAATCGTGCACCGAACCGGGCGAAAACCATGCTGGTCAGGGCGATGCCCAGCAGCGCCGGCAAATAGATGAAACCGAGACTATGGGCCGGCAGCAACGGATCGTGCCAGCCAAGAATCATGAAACTTAATGCACTGGCCAAAGCGATCGGCAGCCCGCAGGCGGATGAAGTGGCCACCGCCTGCTGCATCGGCACACTGCGCCAGGTCAGGAATGGCACGGTCAGCGAACCGCCGCCGATCCCGAAAATTGCCGAAGCCCAGCCAATCACACTGCCGGCCAGGGTCAGGCCAAGTTTGCCCGGTACGGTTCGACTGGCCTTGGGTTTGACGTCCAGCGCCAGCTGCGCGGCGATAACAAGGGCAAACACTCCAATGATTTTTTGCAGGTTCGGTCCTGAGATCGCCTCGGCGGTCAACGCACCAAAACCGGCGCCTATCAGAATGCCAACGGTCATCCACACGAAGATCGGCCAACGCACGGCGCCACGTCGATGATGCTCACGCACCGCGTTGATCGAGGTAAAGATAATGGTTGCCAGGGATGTACCGACCGCCAGGTGAGTCAGGATCGACTGATCGAAACCCTGCAAGGTAAAACTGAACACCAGCACCGGGACGATGATGATCCCGCCACCCACGCCAAACAGCCCCGCCAGCACGCCTGCACAGGCGCCGAGCGCCAGATAGAGCAGAAATTCCATGGCCGCCTCCCCGAATAAGAGCGGCATGGTAACGGATGCATAGCCTCAAGCTCCACTGGAGGCGATGGAAGAGCGGACGATGTCTGCGTAGAGTGGGCAAAAAACACCCAAGGACTGCCTTATGTGCCTGATTGTTTTTGCCTGGCGACCGGGTCATGCCCAGCCGCTGGTCGTTGCCGCCAATCGCGATGAATTCTACGCCCGCCCCAGCCTGCCTCTGGCGTCATGGGCCGATGCGCCCCATGTCCATGCAGGGCGCGACCTTGAGGCCGGTGGCACCTGGCTTGGCATCGGCGCCAACGGGCGCTTCGCCGCGCTGACCAACATCCGCGATCCTCACCAACCACCCGCGCGCAAGTCGCGGGGTGAACTGGTGGCAGGTTTTCTCAGCGGCAGCAGCTCGATTGATGACTATTTGGGCGATGTTGTCCGGCGTTCGCTGGAATATGCCGGGTTCAATCTGCTGATTGGCAATCGCAATGAGCTTTGGCACTTCAATGCCCGGGATTCTGAGGCGGTGATGCTGCAGCCTGGGATTTATGGGGTGTCGAATGCCGGGCTGGATACTCCATGGCCAAAACTGCTCAAGACCAAGGCTGCGCTGAGGGAGGTGCTGGATGCTCCGCACCCCCAGGCGTTGCTGGCGTTACTGGGCGATCCACAGACGGCGCCGTTCGCCGACCTGCCGGATACCGGCGTGGGATTGGCTACCGAGACGCTGCTGTCGAGTGTATTCATTGCCAGCCAGAGTTATGGGACGCGGGCGAGTACTGCACTGATTGTGCAGGCGGACGGGTCGCGGCATCTGGTCGAAAGGAGTTTCGGGCCGTATGGCGGGCATTTGGGGGAGGTGGAAATAAGGATTTAGTTTTGCGCTGTCCTTCCGGCCCTTTTCGCGAGCAAGCCCGCTCCCACAGGGGATTTGCGGCGGTCACAAATCCTAAGTGGGAGCGGGCTTGCTCGCGAAGGGGCCAGTGCAGGCTTAGAGGGGCTTGATTGCCGCCGGATTGATCATCCGCGCCAGCCCGAGGTTCTTCAGCGCCAGTTGCAGCGAGCTGTGGATAACTTGCGGGTTGTCGATGGTCATCAGCTCGGCCAGCAACTCCTTGGCCTTGCTCAGGTTGATCTGACGCAGCATCCACTTCACTTTCGGCAAGTTGGTGGCGTTCATCGACAGGCTGTCGAAGCCCATCGCCATCAACAACACCGCCGCCGCCGGATCACCGGCCATCTCACCGCAAATACTCACCGGCTTGCCTTCGGCATGGGCATCGCGAACCACGTTCTGCAACGCCTGCAGCACCGCCGGGTGCAGGTAATCGTAGAGGTCGGCGACCCGCGGGTTGTTACGGTCCACAGCCAGCAGGTACTGGGTCAGGTCGTTGGAGCCCACCGAGAGGAAGTCCACCTGCCGCGCCAGTTCCTTGGTCTGATAAACCGCCGCCGGGATCTCGATCATCACGCCAATCGGCGGCATCGGCACGTCGCAGCCTTCGTCACGCACTTCACCCCAAGCGCGGTGGATCAAGTGCAGGGCTTCTTCCAGTTCATGGGTGCCGGAGATCATCGGCAGCAGGATGCGCAGGTTGTTCAAGCCTTCGCTGGCCTTGAGCATGGCACGGGTCTGCACCAGGAAGATTTCCGGGTGGTCGAGGGTGACACGAATGCCGCGCCAGCCGAGGAACGGGTTGTCTTCCTTGATCGGGAAGTACGACAGTGATTTGTCGCCGCCGATGTCCAGGGTGCGCATGGTGACGGGTTGCGGGTGGAAAGCGGCGAGCTGCTCGCGGTAGATCGCCAGCTGTTCCTTTTCGCTCGGGAAGCGCTGGTTGATCATGAAAGGCACTTCGGTGCGGTACAGCCCGACGCCTTCGGCACCGCGCTTCTGCGCCCGCGCCACATCTGCCAGCAGGCCCGTGTTGACCCACAGCGGCATGCGGTGGCCGTCGACGGTGATACACGGCAGATCGCGCAGCGCATCGAGCCCGAGGGCCAGTTGTTTCTCTTCCTCGACCACTTCGGCGAACTGCTTGCGCAGCACGTCACTGGGGTTGGTGTAGACCTCGCCGTGGTAGCCATCGACGATCATCTGGATGCCGTCGACCTTGGAATACGGAAGGTCGACCAGACCCATCACCGTCGGGATGCCCATGGCTCGCGCCAGGATCGCCACGTGGGAGTTGCCGGAGCCGAGTACCGAAACCAGACCCGCCAGCTTGCCTTCCGGCACCTCGCCGAGCATTGCCGGCGTCAGTTCTTCACTGATCAGGATGGTGTTGTCGGGGTAGACCAGGGTTTGCTGGCGCTCTTCCTGCAAATAAGCCAGCAAGCGCCGGCCGAGGTCTTTGACGTCCGAGGCACGCTCACGCAGGTAGGCGTCGTCCATCAATTCGAAACGGTTGACGTGATCGGTGACCACCTGGCGCAGCGCACCCTGGGCCCACTGACCGGTCTTGATCACGGTGGTTACTTCGCTGCCCAGCGCGGCGTCGTCGAGCATCATCAGGTAGACATCGAACAACGCTCGCTCTTCCGGACGCAATTGCGTGGCGAGCTTGGCGGACAAGGTGCGCATGTCGGCGCGCACACCTTCGATGGCGGTTTTGAACAGCCCGAGTTCGGCGTCAATGTCGGTGATGGTCTTGTCCGGCACCACGTCCAGGTCAGCCGGTGGCAGCATGACCACCGCGGTACCGACCGCCGCACCCGGCGACCCCGGAACGCCGACAAACTTGGCTTCCTGGATGCCCTTGCCCTGGCGACCCAGGCCACGGATCGAACCGGTGGCCTCGGCATGGGCGATTACCCCGGCGAGCTGCGCGCTCATGGTCACGAGGAAGGCTTCTTCACCCTCATCGAACTGGCGGCGCTCCTTTTGCTGGATGACCAACACGCCGACGACGCGGCGGTGATGGATGATCGGCGCGCCGAGGAACGAAGCGTAACGCTCTTCACCGGTTTCGGCGAAGTAGCGATAGCGCGGGTGATCCGCGGCGTTTTCGAGGTTCAGGGGCTCTTCACGCGTGCCGACCAGGCCGACCAGACCTTCATTGGGCGCCATGCTGACCTTGCCGATCGAGCGCTTGTTCAAGCCCTCGGTGGCCATCAGCACGAAACGGTTGGTCTCCGGGTCAAGCAGATAGACCGAGCAGACCTGGCTGCCCATGGCCTCTTTGACGCGTAACACAATAATCCCCAACGCCGCCTTGAGATCCTTGGCGGAGTTAACTTCCTGGACGATCTTGCGCAGCGTATTGAGCATGGCTCGGGGTCGAACTCCGTCGTCAGTCGCGCGTTAAAAGGCGCGGGGCAAGCTCTTTGAGAGCGCGTCGATACACCTCGCGCTTGAATGTCACCACCTGGCCCAACGGATACCAATAGCTGACCCAGCGCCAGCCATCGAATTCCGGTTTACCGGTCAAATCCATCCGCACCCGCTGCTCGTTGGAGATCAGGCGCAGGAGAAACCATTTCTGTTTCTGGCCGATGCACAGCGGTTGGCTGTGCGTGCGTACCAGACGTTGCGGCAAACGATAGCGCAACCAGCCCCGGGTGCAGGCGAGAATTTCAACATCTTCGCGCTCCAGGCCCACTTCTTCGTTCAACTCGCGGTACAAGGCGTCTTCCGGCGTCTCTTCGGGGTTGATTCCTCCCTGTGGAAACTGCCAGGCATCTTGATTGATACGGCGAGCCCATAGCACCTGGCCGGCGTCATTCGTCAGAATGATCCCGACATTAGGGCGAAAACCATCGGGGTCGATCACGGCAACAACCTCGCAAACGCATGTCGCCGCATTGTTCCACAAAGGTTGTGAAGGCGGCAACGAAGGTTCCTGTGTTATGTGCACTCTTGTCAAAAGACCGTATTCTTGTGGCCTTTTTACTGACTTTTCAGCGGGTAACTGCAATGCGCCTGGCTTTATTCGATTTGGACAACACCCTTCTGGGCGGTGACAGCGATCACGCCTGGGGCGATTACCTTTGCGAGCGCGGCTTTCTCGACCCTGTCGCGTACAAGACGCGCAACGATGAGTTCTACCAGGATTACCTGGCCGGCAAACTGGATAACGCCGCGTACCTGAACTTCTGCCTGGAAGTTCTGGGCCGCACCGAGATGGCTACCCTGGATTTGTGGCACAGCGATTACATGCGCGACTGCATCGAGCCGATCATGCTGCCCAAGGCCCTCGAACTGCTGGCCAGGCACCGCGACGCCGGCGACAAGCTGGTGATCATCACGGCGACCAACCGCTTCGTTACCGGACCGATTGCCGAGCGCCTGGGTGTCGAAACCCTGATCGCCACAGAATGCGAAATGGTCGACGGCCGCTACACCGGGCGCAGCACCGACGTGCCGTGCTTCCGTGAAGGCAAGGTGACAAGGCTGAATCGCTGGCTGGAAGAGACCGGGTATTCGCTGCAAGACAGCTATTTCTACAGCGACTCGATGAATGACTTGCCGTTGCTGGAGCAGGTGGCGAATCCGGTGGCGGTCGATCCTGATCCGAATCTGCGGGCCGAGGCCCAGCAGCGTGGCTGGCCGGTGATCAGTCTGCGCGACTGATACCGCCATACCGTAGGAGCGAGCCTGCTCGCGATGGTCGTAAACGATAACGCGGGGCTACCTGATGCCCCGCAGCGATCTTGAGTTTTTCGCGAGCAGGCTCGCTCCTACACTGGCTTTGCTCCCATCAACCCGGCAATCGCCACAAAGCAGACAAAACTGAACAACGCCAAGGCAAAGGTAAACCTGCCCACCGCACCCGGCGCCTTGCGCAACCTGTTCAACCGCACCAGCAGCCAGAACCACGCCAACGCCGCTACGCTGTACAAAACGCTGGAGGCCAGCAACCAGGTCTGTCCCAGCGACCAGCCCACGAGATGCACCATCCACCAGCCGGTGAACGGCATGCTCAGCAGCGCCAGGCCCATCAGCAGCCAGATGAACACCTTTGGCCGCTGCAAGGTGCGACTACCCGCCGTCGCGTCACCCTTGCGCCGCGCCAGCAATACCCAGACTCCCAGCCCCAGCGCACAAGCCAGCAATACAACAGTTGCCACCATGTGCGCCGCTTTCAGGGCAGTTAACGTTTCCATTGTCAGATTTCCTTATTGCCTGGCCTGTCAGCGTAGCCCTTCAGCCAAGAAACAACTGATAGGCCGGGTTGTCGCTTTCATCCCAGTATGGGTAACCGATTTCTTCCAGCGCCGCCGGTACCAGATGACGCTCTTCGTGAGGCACCTGCAGGCCCGCAACGACCCGGCCATCCGCCGCACCATGGTTGCGATAGTGGAACATCGAGATGTTCCAGCGCCCGCCCAATTTGTTGAGAAAGTTGAACAGTGCTCCCGGCCGCTCCGGGAATTCGAAGCGCAGAATCACTTCATCAACCACGTGCGCCGCACGACCACCAACCATGTGGCGGATGTGCAATTTGGCCAGTTCGTTGTCGGTCAGGTCCAGCACCGGGAACCCCTGCTCGCTCAGGCTGGCGATCAGGGCGCTGCGCGGGTCGTTTTCCGGGTGCGTCTGCACGCCGACGAAAATGTGCGCTTCGCTGCCTGTGTTGTAGCGGTAATTGAATTCGGTGATCTGGCGCTTGCCGATAGCCTCACAGAACGCCTTGAAGCTGCCCGGTTTTTCCGGAATGGTCACGGCGATGATGGCTTCGCGGCCTTCGCCCAGTTCCGCGCGTTCGGCAACATGGCGCAGGCGATCGAAGTTGACGTTGGCACCGGAGTCGATGGCAACGAAGGTCTGGCCGCTGACGCCGCGCTGCTCGACGTACTTCTTGATCCCGGCCACACCCAAGGCGCCGGCAGGTTCGGTGATCGAGCGGGTATCGTCGTAGATATCCTTGATTGCCGCGCAGATCTCGTCGGTACTGACGGTGATAACCTCATCGACATAATCTTTGCAGATGTCGAAGGTATGCTGGCCGATCTGGGCCACCGCCACGCCGTCGGCGAAAATGCCTACGGTCGGCAGCACGACGCGCTCGCCGGCAGCCATGGCCGCTTGCAAGCAGTTGGAGTCGTCCGGTTCGACACCAATGATCTTGATGTCCGGGCGCAGGTATTTCACGTATGCCGCGATCCCCGCGATCAGGCCGCCGCCGCCCACTGGAACGAAAATCGCATCCAATGGCTGCGGGTGCTGGCGCAGAATCTCCATCGCCACGGTGCCCTGCCCGGCAATGGTGTGGGGATCGTCGTAGGGGTGAATGTAGACGTAGCCTTTTTCGTCGACCAGTTTCAGCGAGTACGCCAGGGCTTCGGGAAACGAATCGCCGTGCAGTACCACTTTGCCACCACGGGAACGCACGCCTTCAACCTTGATTTCCGGGGTGGTCTTTGGCATCACGATGGTCGCTTTCACGCCCAATACCTTGGCCGCCAGGGCCAGGCCTTGTGCATGGTTGCCCGCCGATGCGGTGACCACACCGCGCGCGCGCTCTTCATCACTCAGCTGAGTAAGCTTGTTGTAGGCGCCGCGAATCTTGAACGAGAACACCGGCTGCAAGTCTTCGCGCTTGAGCCAAATGCTGTTGCCCAGCCGCTCGGAGAGCTGGCGGGCAGGCTGCAATGGGGTTTCTACGGCAACGTCATAAACGCGCGAGGTGAGGATCTTTTTGACGTACTGTTCAAGCATCGGAAAGCATCACTGAGCGGGTTGGGCGGGACCACGGAGTCTAACCCGGCTTTCAGGCGTGCGACCACAGTAAACAGGTGGTTTTAAGAACGGACACTAACCTGTGGGGTGGGGACTTGCCTGTGGTGTGGGGCATTTCTGTGGTGAGGGGCTTGCCTGTGGAGTGGGACTTGCCTGTGGAGTGGTGCTTGCCTGTGGAGTGGTGCTTGCCTGTGGAGTGGTGCTTGCCTGTGGAGTGGTGCTTGCCTGTGGAGTGGGGCTTGCCTGTGGAGTGGGGCTTGCCTGTGGAGTGGGGCTTGCCTGTGGAGTGGGGCTTGCCTGTGGCGAGGGGGCTTGCCCCCGTTCGGCTGCGAAGCAGTCGTAAAACCTGCCTGTGCGGTTTGTCGGGAAGAATGCAGGGGAGTGCTTCGCACTCCAACGGGGGCAAGCCCCCTCGCCACAGGCAAGCCACCTCACTACAGGCAAGCCCCTCGCCACAGGCAGCCACCTCACTACAGGCAAGTCCCCTCCCCACAGGCAAGCCCCCTCACTACAGGCAAGCCTCCTCTGCGCTAAGGTCTGCGTATTCCAGCAAACGGGTAATCGGGCAATGACCTTACTCGCCCCGGGGCCTATAATGCCGGCTTTTCTTCACCCTCTTCGGCACCTCGGAGCCCGCATGACCCAGGATCAACTCAAACAGGCAGTGGCTCAGGCCGCCGTCGACTTCATCCTCCCGAAACTCGACGACAAGAGCATCGTCGGGGTCGGCACCGGCTCCACCGCCAACTGCTTCATCGATGCCCTGGCCCAACACAAAGGCGCGTTCGACGGCGCCGTCGCCAGCTCCGAAGCCACCGCTGCACGCCTCAAGGGCCACGGCATTCCGGTTTATGAGCTGAACACCGTCAGCGACCTGGAGTTCTACGTCGACGGTGCCGATGAAAGCGACGAGCACTTGAACCTGATCAAGGGCGGTGGCGCCGCCCTGACCCGCGAAAAGATTGTCGCGGCCGTGGCCAAGACCTTCATCTGCATCGCCGATGCCAGCAAACTGGTGCCAGTACTGGGCACCTTCCCGCTGCCGGTCGAAGTGATCCCGATGGCCCGCAGCCACGTGGCCCGCGAACTGGTGAAGCTCGGTGGCGACCCGGTTTACCGCGAAGGCGTGCTGACCGACAACGGCAACATCATCCTCGACGTGTTCAACATGCAGATCACCAATCCGGTGGAGCTGGAGACCCAGATCAACGCGATCGTCGGTGTGGTCACCAATGGCTTGTTCGCGGCACGCCCGGCGGATCTGTTGCTGTTGGGTACCAGCGAAGGCGTGAAAACCCTGCGCGCCGAGTAATCAAACGCGAAACAAAACCTGTGGGAGCGGGCTTGCTCGTGAAAGCGGACTATCAGTCAAAAGAGATGTCGACTGATAGTCCGCTTTCACGAGCAAGCCCGCTCCCACAGTTGTTTTTGGTGTGTATCAGGGTTGTGCAGGTTTCTTGAAGACGTAAAACAGGTTCGGCTCGCTGACCAGGTAAATAGTACCGTCGTCATCCATGGCAATCCCTTCTGCCTGGGGCACGTTCTTTTTCAGGCCCTGCCGGCCCATGCCCAGTGACAGGGTGCTCAGCGGTCGTCCGTTCACATCCAGCTCCATAATCAGCCGCGACTCATCAGACAGCGCCAGCAAGTGGCCGCTGCGCTCGTCGTATTGCAGGCTTGAAAGATCCGTTACGAACATTCCGGCATCGCGCTTGGGATTGTTGATCACGTGTA
Organism: Pseudomonas sp. GW821-FHT09H03; assembly: GCF_059415945.1. Lineage (NCBI taxonomy): Bacteria > Pseudomonadati > Pseudomonadota > Gammaproteobacteria > Pseudomonadales > Pseudomonadaceae > Pseudomonas > Pseudomonas sp. GW821-FHT09H03. The sequence goes on from NZ_JBWKOF010000002.1 coordinate 389,605, forward strand.
CGGAGTAGGACTTTTCCGGATTGAAATGCGGGAAGCCGCGCACCTCGTAGATCAGCATCGGGTCACGCTCCTTGGCGACAAACAGGCGCTTGCCTTCAGAGTCATACGCCAGCCCTTCGAACCCCTTGTTGCCGCCCAGGTGTACGCCAATGGTCATTTGCTCGGCATCTGCGGCATCGACGAAAGTGGTGCCCTGTTCAAGATGAATCTTGATCAAGCGCTGCTGACTTTCATCAGTGACTACATAGGTATCGGCACTGATGAACTCAATCGCTTCCGGATCGCCGAAACCGACCAGCGCCACCCGCCGCAGGATTCTGCCATCGAGGGAGAGCTCGATCAGCTCGGAGTTCTTGTTGGTGACGGTAAACAGGCTGCGGCGCACCGGATCGTAGGTCAGGGCAGAAATATCATCGTCCAGACCTGCTATCTCCTGCGCTTCCAGCACTACCTGATACTTATCCAGCCCCATGGACTGGCTGCTCACCGGCTGCCACAGCGCATGCAGATTGAACCAGGCACGCTCGAACAGACGCAGATATTGGCCGATTGCAATTAAAGCAATCAGCGCGATCACCGACAGGATCTGAATCAGCGGCTTGGGACGGGCAAATCGACGCATTCGGGCGGACTCGGGTTCAAAACAGGCGACTGAAATATCACGACCGTCTGAATTAAAGCTTAAAGCAATTCCCCGCAGGAGCAGCCGCAGGTTCCTGCGGGGTATCGATTACTTTTGCTTTTCGAAGCGATAGAACAGGTTCGGCTCACTCACCATGTATAGCGTGCCCGCCTCATCCATGGTCACGCCTTCGGCTCGGGGAATGGTTTTGCCCAGGCCATTGAAGCCCCTCAGCAGGGTCATGAAACTGACCGGCTTACCCGCCAGATCCAACTCCAGCAACAAGTGCGAATCGGCGGACAGCGCCAGGGTATGACGAGTCCGCGGATCAGTGGCCAAGGCCGACAGATTGCGCATGATCAGGGCATCGCTGGCCAGTTTCTGCTTGTCGCCACTGAGCGTCTTGCCGTCGCCTTTCCAGGTAAACAGCGCCGGTGGGCGCTCTTCACCCAGCAGCAGTTGCTGGTTTTGCGAATCCCAGGTGATGGCCTCGAAGGCCTTGTTCTGGTCTTTCGAAGGGCCAAGGTCGTACTTCGGGAAGTCGGCAATATTCAGTTCGCGGGTGTCAGCATCGACCTTGACGATGGTGATCTGATGCTCGCGTTCATCGACAATGGCCAACAGACCGTTGCCCAGCACGGCGACGCCTTCTGGATTGCTCCAGCCCACCAGCGGCATTTTGCGCAGCACGTCGCCCTGCAGAGTCAGCTCGACCAGGAACGGGTTCTTGCCCATGACCGAAAACAGGGTCTTGGTCTGGGGGTCGTAGTCAAGATCAGACGCCTCGTCCTTTTCCATGCCCGGTAACGGTTTGGCGTCGATCACGGCTCGGTAATCAGGTAACCAGATGCTCGCCTGACGCTCGGCGGGGCTTTTGAGTTGCTCCTTTACCCAGAGTACGCCGCGCGAATCCCAGTGCAGGGCAAATGCAACGCCATAGGCGACGGCGACCAGCAGAAAAAGCCAGGCATACCAACGCAGGGCGAAGCGCGAACGACGGGCAGGTTTGAGCGTGGACAGAGGTTGGGTGGCCATCGGGCAATGCATCCAGGAATTCAGGCTAGGGGTAATAACATAATCGCGCTCGGCGCAGACGCCGAAAGCCGTGGAATTATCCAGACCAAATGTGAAAAAAACGGTAAATGGCGGGAAAGCCCTGTAAGGCGACAAAGATCAAAAGATCGCAGCCTTCGACAGCGCCTACACCGATCTCTGTAGGCGCTGCCGCAGGCTGCGATCTTTTGCTTTTTTAGCGGACGCTGCTGGTGAAAGAGCTGGCGCCCGGCAATTCCAGAACGATTTCATCGCCAACATTCAGCGGACCAACGCCCACTGGCGTGCCGGTGAGGATCACGTCACCGGCCTGCAGCGAGAAGCAGCCGGCCATGTGCTGAATCATCGGCACGATCGGGTTGAGCATCGCGCTGCTGTTACCATCCTGGCGCACTTCGCCATTGATGGTCAGGCGGATGCCGATATCGGTCAGATCAGCAAAGGTACTGCCGGACACAAACGGCGCAATCACCGCTGCACCATCGAAGCTCTTGGCGATTTCCCACGGCAAGCCTTTGGATTTCAGCTCTGCCTGCTTGTCGCGCAAGGTCAGGTCCAGCGCTGGAGCGAAGCCGGAAATGGCATCCAGCACTTCTTCACGGCTTGGCTTGGTCGACAATGGCTTACCTATCAACACGGCGATTTCGGCTTCGTAGTGAACAGAACCGCGCTCGGTCGGAATGCTGAAACCACCTTCCAGCGGCACCACGCAACTGCCGGGCTTGATAAACAGCAGCGGCTCGGTTGGAACCGGATTGTCCAGTTCCTTGGCGTGTTCGGCGTAGTTACGCCCGATGCACACCACTTTCCCCAGCGGAAAATGAATACGCGTACCGTCGACATACTGGTGCTGATAGCTCATTTACCGACTCCTGATTCGTGCACTTAACATTCGAAAATCAAACAGCAAAGATCTTGCCCGGGTTCATGATGCCGTTAGGGTCGAACACCGCTTTGACCGCCTTCATGTACTCGATCTCAACCGGCGAGCGGCTGTAGGTCAGGTAATCGCGTTTGGTCATGCCAACGCCGTGCTCGGCGGAAATCGAACCGTTGTACTTCTCCACGGTTTCGAACACCCACTTGTTGACGGTCGCGCACTTGGCAAAAAACTCGTCCTTGCTCAGGTTATCCGGCTTGAGGATATTGAGGTGCAGGTTGCCGTCACCAATGTGGCCGAACCAGACGATTTCGAAGTCCGGGTAATGTTCGCCGACGATCGCGTCGATTTCCTTCAGGAAAGCCGGGACTTTCGATACGGTGACCGAAATGTCGTTCTTGTACGGCGTCCAGTGGGAAATGGTTTCGGAGATGTATTCGCGCAGCTTCCACAGGTTCTGCAACTGGGTTTCGCTCTGGCTCATCACACCGTCCAGCACCCAGCCCTGCTCGACGCAGTGCTCGAAGGTTTCCAGGGCGTGGTTGGCCACTTCTTCGGTGGTCGCCTCGAATTCCAACAGGGCATAGAACGGGCAATCGGTTTCGAATGGAGCCGGCACATCACCACGTCCCATGACCTTGGCCAGGGCTTTGTCGGAGAAGAACTCGAAAGCGGTCAGGTCCAGCTTGCTCTGGAAGGCGTGCAGCACCGGCATGATCGAGTCGAAATCGGCAGTGCCGAGGACCATGGCGGTCAGGTTTTTCGGTGCGCGGTCGAGGCGCATGGTCGCTTCAACCACAAAGCCCAGGGTGCCCTCGGCGCCGATGAACAGCTGGCGCATGTCATAACCGGTGGCGTTCTTGATCAGGTCGCGGTTCAGTTCCAGCACATCGCCCTTGCCGGTGACCACTTTCATGCCCGCCACCCAGTTACGGGTCATGCCATAGCGAATGACCTTGATCCCGCCGGCATTGGTGCCGATATTGCCGCCAATCTGGCTCGAACCTGCCGAAGCGAAGTCCACCGGGTAGTACAGGCCTTTTTCTTCGGCGACGTTTTGCAGATGCTCAGTGACCACGCCTGGCTGACAAACGGCGGTGCGATCAGTGAGGTTCACGTCGAGGATCTGGTTCATGTAATCAAAAGAGACGACTACTTCGCCATTAGCTGCCACTGCAGCGGCGGAAAGCCCGGTGCGACCACCGGACGGCACCAGCGCCACCTTGTGTTTATTGGCCCACAGGACAATGGCCTGAACCTGCTCGGTGGTCTTGGGGAACACGATGGCCGTCGGGGCCGGGGCGAAATGCTTGGTCCAATCCTTGCCGTAAGCATTCAGGGAGTCGGCGTCGGTCAGCACCTTGCCAGGCTCAACCAGGGTCTTCAGCTCATCAATCAGGGCAGGATTGGTCATCGACAGAACTCTCGAACAATTCATGGTCATCCTGAGAACGCTTCACGTCGCAGGAATGAGTGTTTAGCGGGGCGCCTATGCTAGCATACCGACCCCGCAGGGTAGTGCCCAACGGCTGTTCTGCGGTGACGGCTTTCTTGCCGTCCGGGTCAGCGTCTGCTGGCTACTTCCTGCCATTTTTCTCCGGGATACAGGTTTACGCAGATGAGCAAGACTTCTCTCGATAAGAGCAAGATCAAGTTCCTTCTTCTCGAAGGCGTCCACCAATCGGCTGTCGACGTCCTCAAGGCGGCGGGCTACACCAGCATCGAGTACCTCACAGGTTCTCTGCCGGAAGCCCAGCTCAAGGAAAAGATCGCTGATGCGCACTTCATCGGCATTCGCTCCCGCACTCAACTGACCGAAGAAATCTTCGATCACGCGAAGAAGCTGGTGGCTGTCGGCTGTTTCTGCATCGGCACCAACCAGGTCGACCTGGGCGCGGCGCGCGAACGCGGTATCGCCGTGTTCAACGCCCCGTACTCCAACACCCGTTCCGTTGCCGAACTGGTGCTGGCCGAAGCGATCCTGTTGCTGCGCGGTATCCCTGAGAAGAACGCCTCCTGCCACCGTGGCGGCTGGATCAAGAGCGCGGCCAACTCCTTCGAAATCCGCGGCAAGAAGCTGGGTATCGTCGGCTACGGCTCGATCGGTACTCAACTGTCGGTCCTGGCAGAAGGCCTGGGCATGCAGGTGTACTTCTACGACACCGTGACCAAGCTGCCGCTGGGTAACGCCACCCAGGTCGGCAACCTGCACGAGCTGTTGGGCATGTCCGACATCGTGACCCTGCACGTTCCGGAAACCGCTGCGACCCAGTGGATGATCGGCGAGAAGGAAATCCGCGCCATCAAGAAAGGCGGCATCCTGATCAACGCCGCGCGCGGCACCGTGGTCGAGCTGGACCACCTGGCAGCAGCGATCAAGGACAAACACCTGATCGGCGCCGCCATCGACGTATTCCCGGTGGAGCCACGCTCCAACGACGAAGAGTTCGAAAGCCCGCTGCGTGGCCTGGACAACGTGATCCTGACCCCGCACATCGGCGGCTCCACCGCTGAAGCCCAGGCCAACATCGGTCTGGAAGTGGCGGAAAAACTGGTCAAGTACAGCGACAACGGTACCTCGGTGTCGTCGGTGAACTTCCCGGAAGTGGCCCTGCCGGCTCACCCTGGCAAGCACCGCCTGTTGCACATCCACGAAAACATCCCGGGTGTGATGAGCGAGATCAACAAGGTCTTCGCCGAAAACGGCATCAACATCTCCGGTCAGTTCCTGCAGACCAACGAGAAAGTCGGCTACGTGGTCATCGACGTAGACGCCGAGTATTCGGAGCTGGCGCAAGAGAAGCTGCAACACGTCAACGGTACCATCCGTAGCCGGGTGTTGTTCTGATTGCGATTTGAGCGATAAAAAAGGGAGCCTTCTGGCTCCCTTTTTCATGTGCGCTGCAACGTCATTTAACGTTTACAGTGATTTTTTCAGAGACGATCGGCGGATCGAACGGCAGATGGTTGCGGTCGCCCAGTTCCAGTTGCAAGGTGTGCTTGCCCGGCGTCAGCGTGATTTCAGCCTGGGTCTGCGCCTTGCCGAAGTGCAAATGATTGGCATCGTTCGGAATCGGCTGACCGGCCGCAGGCAATTCGTCGACATCGATCAGCAAGTGATGGTGGCCGGTGTTCTTGGTGGGATCACCCGCTGGTGCCAGCGCAATGTCCTTTACGGCGAATTTGACGACGACAGTCTGCGGTACCGTCGCACCGTCCGCAGGCGCAACGATGGACACTTCAGCCCCCTCGGGGGCCTGGGTCGCCGCACTGGCCAATACCGAAACACCCATCAGCAGGCCAGCCATGGCCGAACGTGACATAAAGCTTTTCATTATCTTCTCCAGTTTTTTTCCGTAAAATCCGTGTGGTCATCACAACTTAATGACCATTTGTTGTCGAAGGCACTCGACAACCATAGCAAAGCGAGCCTGAATCAATGGGTCTCGATAATAATTTCAAAGGAGTGACCATGCGATTTCTGCCTGGCCTGATCTGCCTGCTACCCCTTTTGAGCCCATTGGCTCATGCCGAACTGATTGACGACGTCAACGACCGAGGCGAACTGCGCATTGCCGTTGAAGCCGATACCCCGCCTTTCAGTTTCAAGGAAGACGGCAAACTCACCGGATTCGAAGTCGAGCTCGGTCAACTGCTGGCCAGCGAACTGGATGTGCGGGCTGACTTTGTCGTCACCGACGGCAGCGACCTGTTGACCGGGGTCGAAAGTGGCAAGTACGACGTCGCCCTCAATCACATATCACAGACCCCACAACTAAAGGATCGTTTCGACTTCAGCGAACCTTATAGTCAGGTCAATGAGCAAATGTTGGCGAATAAGGACGAACAACCACGGCCGCTGGTATTGGTGCAGGCACTGACCGAAGAAAAACCCAAGGTCGGGCTGCCGGTGGACCTGGTGATTCCATTCCAGAAAGGCAATCCGGCTTTCCATGCCAGCCTGGAACATGCGCTACAGCGCATCAAGGACGATGGGCGACTGCAGGCCCTGTCGCAGAAGTGGCTGAGTGGCGAGGCGAGTATGGCGCCGAAGCCCTGACCCACGCAGCCCCCGGCGTGGACCATGTCGAGATGCGCCGGGGCCGTTGAAAAGAAATCGGAGCTTATTTCTGCGCCCCATCGTCATGCTGCAGGTTTGCCTGAGTCAGGTTGCTGCCCGCCGGCACGCTGCGGGTCAGCCAGACGTTACCGCCGATGGTCGAACCCTTGCCAATGGTGATCCGCCCCAGAATCGTCGCCCCGGCATAGATCACCACATCATCCTCGACAATCGGATGGCGAGGCTGGCCCTTCTGCAACTGACCGTCTTCATCTGCCGGAAAACGCTTGGCGCCCAGAGTGACCGCCTGATAAATCCGCACGCGCTCGCCAATGATTGCCGTCTCGCCGATCACCACGCCGGTACCGTGGTCGATGAAGAAGCTGCGGCCGATCTGCGCGCCGGGGTGAATATCGATGCCGGTTGCCGAGTGCGCGATTTCCGCACTGATCCGCGCCAGTAACGGCAACCCGGCCCGATATAAATGATGAGCCAGACGATGGTGAATCACCGCCAGAATCCCCGGGTAGCACAACAGCACTTCATCAACGCTGCGCGCCGCCGGGTCACCGTGATAGGCCGCCAGCACGTCGGTGTCCAACAGGCTGCGCAAGCCGGGCAGGGCGAGAGCGAAGTCCTGGATGATCTGGATGGTTTTGGCCTCGACTTCAGTCTCGACCTCGGCGCTGTGCCGCGCTGCATAGCGCAACTCGAGCCGTGCTTGGGCAAGCAAGGCATTCAACGCCACATCAAGGGTGTGGCCGACGTAGAAATCTTCACTCTCCTCACGCAGGTCCACCGGCCCCAGACGCATCGGGAACAACGCACCGCACAAGGCTTCGAGAATTTCCGCCATGGCCGCTCGGGAAGGCAGCTCGCGACCACCCTGCTCACCGCTGGCCCGGCCGTTTTGCGCACGCCACTGTTCACGTGCGGTGCGCAGTTGGCTGACGATGGTCTGCAATTGCCAATGGCTGGAACGCTCACTCACGGTAAAAACTCCTTTAGGGCGGCCGGACTGTCTGGCCACGCTGTCGGCGCCTACTTTACGGCAAGGGCTGTCGAGCAAATTAAGAACCAATTGTGCTGTGTTCAGTACGATTGGCTATAAGCGATTGGCGGTTGCCCCGAGATAGGGGCGTGCCTATAGTCCTGACATCTTCCACCGCCAGTACGGACCCATGATTAAACAACAGCTTGCCCGTTTTCACCGTCTCGACCTGCTCGGTCAGCCTACCGCCCTGGAAAAACTCGAACGCCTGTCGACCTGGCTTGGCCGGGATCTGTATGTCAAACGCGATGATCTGACGCCGTTGGCCATGGGTGGCAACAAGCTGCGCAAACTCGAATATCTTGCCGCCGACGCTCTGGCCCAAGGCGCCGATACGCTGATCACCGCCGGCGCGCTGCAATCAAACCATGTACGCCAGACTGCCGCGATTGCGGCCAAGCTGGGTCTGAGCTGTGTGGCGCTATTGGAAAACCCGTTGGGTACTGACGACAGCAATTACACCGGCAACGGCAACCGGCTGTTGTTGGACCTGTTCGATGCGAAGGTCGAACTGGTGGAAAATCTCGACAACGCCGACGAACAATTGCATGCCCTGGCTGCCCGCTTGCGCAACAACGGCAAGAAGCCTTATCTGGTGCCGATCGGTGGCTCGAACGCACTCGGTGCCTTGGGTTACGTGCGCGCCGGGCTGGAACTGGCCGAGCAGATCAAGAACACCGGCCTGAACTTCGCCGCCGTGGTCCTGGCCTCTGGCAGCGCCGGAACCCACAGCGGTCTGGCACTGGCCCTGAGCGAAGCGCTGCCGGACCTGCCGGTGATCGGTGTGACGGTTTCTCGCAGTGAAGAGGATCAGCGACCCAAGGTTCAAGGCCTTGCCGAACGTACCGCAGAGCTGCTGGGTGTAGCCCTGCCGGCAGCTTTCAAGGTTGAGCTCTGGGACGAATATTTCGGCCCCCGTTACGGTGAGCCGAATGCCGGCACGCTGGCGGCGGTGAAGCTCATGGCCAGTCAGGAAGGCCTGTTGCTCGACCCGGTCTACACTGGCAAGGCCATGGCGGGATTACTGGATGGAATTGGTCGCCAGCGTTTCAATGAGGGCCCGATTATCTTCCTGCACACCGGTGGGGCACCGGCGTTGTTTGCCTACAAGGATTTTATGTAAGCGCAAGATCGCAGCCTGCGGCAGCTCCTACAGAGTACGCCGATCCTTGTGTAGGAGCTGCCGGAGGCTGCGATCTCTCCCATGCCTCACCAATATTCATTTATGGAATATAAAAAATCATATTTACCATTTTCCAATCTAACGGTGCCGTCATATAGTCACACCGCAGGCGAATTTGTCGAGAGACGCTAACGTTCCTTTAAGGCACGATGTCGCAGTCGAAATTTGCCAACTTTCCTTAAGCGTCTTCCATAAGAAAACACAGGGGCTTGTCATGAATTTTTCCGCACTACGTCGCAATCTGCTGGTGGGTTCGCTGGGCCTGGCTCTGAGCGCCGGCCTGATTGGCCAAGCAGTTGCCGGTGAGCAATTGCAAAAAATCAAAGACGCTGGCGTGATCAACGTCGGCCTGGAAGGCACCTACCCACCGTTCAGTTTCGTCGACGCCGACGGCAAGCTGGCCGGCTTCGAAGTCGAGTTCTCCGAAGCCCTGGCCAAAGAGCTGGGCGTGAAGGTGAAACTGCAGCCAACCAAATGGGACGGCATTCTCGCGGCACTGGAATCCAAGCGTCTGGACGCGGTGATCAATCAGGTGACCATCTCTGAAGAACGCAAGAAGAAGTACGACTTCTCCGAGCCGTACACCGTTTCCGGTATTCAGGCGCTGGTGCTGACGAAGAAGGCCGCCGAGCTGAACATCAAGTCCGCCGCTGACCTGTCTGGCAAAAAAGTCGGCGTAGGCCTGGGCACCAACTACGAAGAGTGGGTGAAAGCCAATGTGCCGACCGCTGACATCCGCACCTACGAAGATGATCCGACCAAGTTCCAGGACCTGCGTGTCGGTCGTATCGACGCCATTCTGATCGACCGCCTCGCGGCGCTGGAATACGCCAAGAAGGCCAAGGACACCACCGCCGCCGGTGATGCGTTCTCCCGTCAGGAAGCCGGCATCGCCCTGCGCAAAGGCGAGCCTGAACTGCTGGCCGCAGTGAACAAGGCTATCGACAAGCTGCGTGCCGACGGCACCCTGAAAAAGCTCTCGGAAAAATACTTTAACGCAGACGTCACTCAATAATGGAAGCAGCTTTTCAACTTGCGCTGGACTCCGCGCCCTTTCTGCTCAAGGGCGCGTATTACACAGTGATCTTGAGCCTGGGAGGGATGTTCTTCGGCCTGCTGATGGGCTTCGGCCTGGCGTTGATGCGCCTGTCGCGCTTCAAACTGGTGAGCTGGATCGCCCGCATCTACGTGTCGTTCTTTCGCGGCACGCCGTTGCTGGTGCAACTGTTCGTGATCTATTACGGCTTGCCGCAATTGGGAGTGGAACTTGATCCGCTGCCAGCAGCCCTGATCGGCTTTTCGCTGAACATGGCCGCTTACGCCTGTGAAATCCTTCGCGCCGCGATCAGCTCGATCGAGCGTGGCCAGTGGGAAGCTGCTGCGAGCATCGGCATGACCCGTGCCCAGACCCTGCGTCGGGCCATCCTGCCACAAGCGATGCGCACGGCGCTGCCGCCGCTGGGCAACAGCTTCATTTCGCTGGTCAAGGACACCGCGCTGGCCGCTACCATCCAGGTACCGGAGCTGTTCCGCCAGGCGCAATTGATCACCGCCCGCACCTTCGAAATTTTCACCATGTATCTTGCCGCCGCACTGATCTACTGGGTTCTGGCTACGGTGCTGTCGCACCTGCAGAATCAGTTGGAAGCGCGGGTCAACCGGCATGACCAGGAGTCCTGACCCGATGATTGTCGTGGAAAAACTGACAAAGCAGTTCAAGGGTCAAGTCGTGCTCAACGGCATCGATCTAGAGGTCAAGGAAGGCGAGGTGGTGGCGATTATCGGCCCCAGTGGTTCCGGCAAGACCACCTTCCTGCGCTGCCTGAATTTTCTGGAGGAGCCCACCAGCGGCCGGATCAAGGTCGGTGACATCGAGATCGATGGCAGCCGCCCCCTGAACCAGCAACAGGGCCTGGTGCGACGCTTGCGCCAGCACGTGGGCTTCGTGTTCCAGAACTTCAACCTGTTCCCCCATCGCACTGCCCTGGAAAACGTCATTGAAGGCCCGATCATCGTGAAGAAGATCGGGCAAGCCGAGGCCGTGACCCTGGGCAAAAAACTGTTGGCCAAGGTTGGCCTGGCAGGCAAAGAGGACGCTTACCCGCGACGCCTCTCCGGTGGCCAGCAACAGCGCGTGGCAATTGCCCGGGCGCTGGCGATGGAACCGGAAGTGATCCTGTTCGATGAACCGACCTCGGCGCTTGATCCGGAATTGGTAGGCGAAGTTCTTGCGACCATTCGCGGCCTGGCCGAAGAAAAGCGCACCATGGTGATCGTCACTCACGAAATGGGTTTTGCCCGGGATGTGGCCAATCGCGTGGTGTTTTTCGACAAGGGTGTGATCGTCGAGCAAGGTGAAGCCAAGGCGCTGTTTGCCAACCCGAAAGAAGAGCGAACGAAACAATTTCTCAGCAAGTTTCTGAACAACAGCCACAACTAATACACCCTCGCAATAATTGCTAACTTCCACGGACGGAAGTTACAACCCTCTTCAACCACACCATTCACACATAATTAAACCGCACAAACAACAGGCAACTTTTTGTCAGCGCGCGCGGTACATATATATGTTCGGCAGTGTTTTTCCTGAACGCCAGCTGTCGTTAAAACGTCCTGCCTGCGCTTCGTAAAAGTTGGCGCCCGCCCTGATACACAACGGCCTGCCTGGAATAATTCGACGCTTCGCTAGAGTTTATTAACTCCGCCTCGTAGGAACTTTCTGAATAACTTAATAGTTAGCACCAAACTAACAAACCCTATTGACACCTATTGAAGCGCACCTTTATCTAGTCTCCAAACGCGTCAATCATCACGCTCATCATTATTTCAACTCAAAGTAATGAACGGTATTGCTGTTCGAAACTCTCGTTCTTGCGAAACGGACTTCGATGCAAAACCCCAAGGAGACTCCCATGACCAGCAGCTCGAACAAAACCAGGCTTGCAGCGCCAACCCTGGCGCAATCACACAAGACCGTCATCAACACCACCATGGCCGCACACCTGATGATCGACGTGCCGCCCTATCCCTCAATGGATGAAGGCGACCTGATCGAATTGTTCTGGGACAACTGCTACGTGGCCTCCAGAGTGCTCACCGGCCAGGACATCGGTCACCCGGTTCAACTGCGCGTCCCGGAAAGCTTCATCGTCTCTGGCACCTCTCGAATTCACTACCGGGTCATGCAGATCGGTCTGGGGCCTTCGGTATCGGCTGCAAGGCAGGTGCAGATCAAACTCGACTGCCCCGGCGGCCAACCTTCGGCGCTGTACGGTGATGAAAACCAGAGCCTGGCGCCGTTGACGATCCCCGAAATGATCCGCCGCCAGGGGGTCAATCCGAATCAGATCAAGCGCGGTGTTCCATTGACCATCGAGCCCTACCTGAACATGGCCATCGACGACGAAATCACCCTGCGCTGGGGCGATGTACGCATGGACCTGCCACGCCTGAAGGCGGGCGATGTGGGCCAGCCGATTCAGGTTTGGGTACCACCGGCAGTCATCCTCGAAGCCGGTGAAGACCTGCGACTTGAAGTGACTTACTGCATCCTCGACCGCGTGGGCAATAACTCACGCTGGGCGCCCCCAAGAACGCTGAAAATCGGCTGCGGTCCTTGGCTGCACGTCCCGAAGAAAATACCTTTCAGGGCCGCAGAGTCCTTCCAGCGATGACACCGGAAGGCCTCGTGCCCCCCGCGAGGCATGAGGGCCTCCTTCTATTCATATTCCTAAAAGTTAGTTCATAAAAAATTTATACACGTTTAGGGTATATAAACCGGACCACCGGACATTCTTGATTTCGTTCGTCGCACAACGCGACGACGCCATGAGATGAGAGGTAGGTATGGTCCGGAACACAATCACCCCAGTGCAGATCGCCAGGGCATTGCGTGCAGCCAAGGAGCGGCACTGATGTCCAGTCTGGCAGATGCAATCGTCCACAGTGATCTGGACATCGCCCCGCTGTTGTTGCCCGCACAAGTCTTGCGCAACGATGCCCAGGCGCTCAAGGCCGCCCATGAGCTGGCGCAGGTTGCCCGCCAGCAAGCAGCAAAACGCGACCAGCAGCGCAAGTTGCCGTGGTCAGAAATCGAACAGTTCACCCGCAGCGGCCTGGGCAGTATTTCCATTCCCCGTGAGTATGGGGGGCCGCAGGTTTCGTTCGTCACCCTGGCTGAGGTCTTCGCGATCATTTCCGCGGCCGACCCGGCATTGGGGCAGATCCCGCAAAACCAGTTCGGCATTCTCAATCTGCTGCTAGGCAGTGCCACCGAAACGCAGAAAAAACAGCTGTTCAAAAGCGTGCTGGATGGCTGGCGAATCGGCAACGCAGGCCCTGAACGCGGCAGCAAAAATACCCTGGAACTCAAGGCCCGGATCACCGCCGACGGCGATGGTTTCATCCTGAACGGGCAGAAGTTCTATTCCACCGGCGCGCTGTTCGCCCATTGGGTCGCGGTCAAGGCGCTGAACGATGACGGCAAACAAGTGCTGGCTTTCATCCGTCGCGGCACCCCGGGATTGCGCATTGTCGATGACTGGTCGGGCTTCGGTCAGCGCACCACTGCCAGCGGCACCATTTTGCTCAACAACGTGCGGGTCGATGCCGAACTGGTTGTGGATAACTGGAAAATCAACGACTCGCCGAACATCCAGGGCGCGGTCTCGCAGTTGATCCAGGCCGCTATCGACGCCGGCATCGCCCGAGGCGCCATCGACGACGCCATCAACTTCGTGAAAACCCGCGCCCGGCCGTGGATCGATGCCAATGTCGAGCGAGCCAGCGATGACCTGTATGTGATTGCCGACATCGGCAAACTGAAAATCGAGTTGCACGCCGCCGAAGCGCTGTTGCGCAAGGCCGGGCAGGTGCTCGATCAGGTCAGCGCTTCGCCGCTCACCGTCGACTCTGCCGCCAGCGCCTCGATTGCCGTGGCTGAAGCCAAAGTGCTGACCACCGAGATCTCGTTGCTGGCCAGCGAGAAGCTGTTCGAACTGGCCGGCAGCCGCGCTGCCCTCGCCGAATTCAACCTCGATCGCCACTGGCGTAACGCCCGGGTGCACACGCTGCACGACCCGGTGCGCTGGAAGTATTACGCGGTCGGCACCTACCGCCTGAACGGCACCCTGCCCGCTCGCCACTCCTGGATTTAACGACCAGAACACTTTTGACCAGATCTCTGGAGAAGCACATGACAAGTTCTCACCACGTCGCGGTCATCACCAGCGATGAGCAAGCCCTGATCGTCGCCAGCGATCTGGCCGAAGATTTCAAACGCGACAGCGCCCTGCGCGACCGCGAACGCCGGTTGCCGTACCCGGAACTGGAGGTGTTTTCCCGTTCAGGCCTGTGGGGCATCAGCGTGCCAAAAGAGTACGGTGGCGCCGGTGTTTCCAATGTCACGCTGGCCAAAGTCATCGCGCTGATTGCCCAGGCCGATGGCTCGCTCGGGCAAATTCCGCAGAACCATTTCTATGCACTGGAAGTGCTGCGGGTCAATGGCAGCGCCGATCAAAAAAAACGCCTTTATGAAGAAGTTTTGGCTGGGCAACGCTTTGGCAATGCCCTAGCCGAACTCGGCACCAAAACCGCTCACGACCGCGTCACAAGCCTGACCCGCGACGCCAGCGGCTATCGCATCAACGGTCGCAAGTTCTACGCCACGGGGGCTATTTACGCCCAGCGCATCCCCACATCAGTGGTGGATGAACACGGCGTGCAGCAATTGGCGTTTGTCCCGCGCAATAGCAAAGGCCTGACTGTAATCGACGACTGGAGCGGTTTCGGTCAGCGCACCACCGGCAGTGGCTCGGTAGTGTTCGAGGATGTTTACGTTGCCGCGCAAGACGTGATCCCGTTCCAGAGCGCCTTCGAGCGCCCGACCCCGGTCGGCCCGCTGGCGCAGATTCTCCACGCGGCCATCGACACCGGTATCGCCCGCGCGGCCTACGAAGATGCGCTGCATTTTGTGCGGACCAAAACCCGCCCATGGATCGACGCCACCCACGACAAAGCCAGCGAAGACCCACTGACGCTCAAGAGCTTCGGCCACCTGAGCATTCGCCTGCACGCCGCCGAGGCACTGCTGGAACGCGCCGGTGAGTTCCTCGACAACGCCCAAGCCGACACCCATGCCGAATCCGTCGCCGCTGCTTCAATAGCGGTAGCCGAAGCCCGGGCCATCAGCACCGAGATCTCCCTTGCCGCCGGCAGCACCTTGTTTGAACTGGCCGGCAGCCAGGCGACCCTGATCGAACACGGTCTTGATCGTCACTGGCGCAACGCCCGCGTGCATACCCTGCACGACCCGGTACGCTGGAAGTATCACGCCGTCGGCAACTACTACCTCAACGATGAAAACCCGCCACTGCGGGGGACCATCTGATGGGGAAAAAGAAAATCCTGCTCAATGCCTTCAACATGAACTGCATCGGGCACATCAACCACGGTCTGTGGACGCACCCGCGCGATACCTCGACCCGCTACAACACCATCGAATACTGGACCAAACTGGCGCAACTGCTCGAGCGCGGGTTGTTCGACGGTTTGTTCATCGCCGACATAGTCGGCGTCTACGACGTGTACCAGAACTCGGTGGACGTGCCGCTCAAAGAGTCGATCCAGCTGCCGGTCAACGATCCCTTGCTGCTGGTTTCGGCCATGGCGGCGGTGACGAAAAACCTTGGCTTCGGCCTCACCGCCAACCTCACCTACGAGCCGCCGTATCTGTTCGCCCGGCGCATGTCCACCCTGGACCACCTGAGCCGTGGCCGGGTCGGCTGGAACATCGTCACCGGCTACCTCGACAGCGCCGCCAAGGCCATGGGCCTGCGCGAACAGGTCGAGCACGACCGGCGTTACGACCAGGCCGACGAGTACCTGCAGGTGCTCTACAAACTCTGGGAAGGCAGTTGGGAAAACGGCGCGGTGTTGAACGATCCGCAGCAGCGGATCTACGCCCAACCGGAAAAAGTGCACAAGGTCGAACACAAGGGCGAGTTTTATCAGGTCGAGGGCTACCACCTCTGCGAGCCGTCGCCACAACGCACGCCGGTGCTGTTCCAGGCCGGCAGCTCGGATCGCGGTTTGCTGTTCGCCGGGCGCCACGCCGAGTGCGTGTTCATCAGCGGCCAGACCAAAGCGTCGACCAAGGTGCAGGTGGACAAGGTTCGCGCCAGTGCCGTCGAGGCGGGACGCAATGCGGATGACATCAAGGTGTTCATGGGCCTGAACGTGATCGTCGGCGCCACGCCAGAGCTGGCGTGGGCCAAGCACGCCGAATACCTGAGCTACGCCAGCGCAGAGGCCGGCGTCGCACATTTCTCGGCCTCAACCGGGATCGACTTTTCCGAATACGCCATCGACGAGCCGATCCAGTACGTCAAGAGCAATGCCATCCAGTCCGCCACCAAACACCTGCAAAACAACGACTGGACCCGGCGCAAGCTGCTTGAACAACACGCCCTCGGCGGCCGCTACATCACCGTGGTCGGCTCACCTGAACAGGTGGCCGACGAACTGGAATCGTGGATCGCCGAAACCGGCCTCGACGGCTTCAACCTGACCCGCATCGTTACCCCGGAAAGTTATGAGGATTTCATCGAGCTGGTGATACCGGAACTGCAACGGCGTGGGTCGTACAAGACCGCTTACGACAGCGGCACCTTGCGCGAAAAGCTGTTTCAGCAAAAGGCGCTTTTACCTGAACAACATACCGGCTCTCACTACCGACACCAACGCTGTGGCGAGGGGGCTTGCCCCCGTTCGACTGCATAGCAGTCGCAAGCCTGCATACCCGTTTTACCTGCCACACCCATGAATGCCTTTGGGGTCGCTTCGCAGCCCAACGGGGGCAAGCCCCCTCGCCACAAAATGCGTGCCCATATAAACGAACTGACTGGAAAAACATCATGACCAAGAACTACCTCTCTCAACCAGTCAAAGCACTGGCCCTGGCCCTCGGCCTCTTCAGCTCGGTGACCTTTGCCGCCGACGCACCACTGAAAATCGGCACCACCGCGGCCTTCGCCATTCCTCTGGAGGCCGCCGTAGAAGAGGCCGGTAAACAAGGCCTGAAAGTCGAACTCGTCGAGTTCACCGACTGGATCGCCCCCAACGTCAGCCTCGCCGCCGGCGACATCGATGTGAACTACTTCCAGCACATCCCGTTCCTGGAAAACGCCAAAGCCGCCTCCGGTTTTGAGCTGGTGCCGTTCGCACCGGGGATCATCAACAACGTCGGCCTCTACTCGAAGAAATACAAAAGCTTCGATGAGCTGCCCGAAGGCGCCAGCGTTGCCATCGCCAATGACCCGATCAACAGCGGTCGCGGTTTGCAGCTGCTGGCCAAGGCCGGCCTGATCACCCTCAAGCCAGGCGTTGGCTACAAAGCCACCGAAGAGGACATCATCGCCAACCCGAAGAAAATCAAAATCCTCCAGGTCGAAGCCGTGCAACTGGTGCGTGCCTACGACGATGCCGACCTGGTCCAGGGCTACCCTGCCTACATCCGCCTGTCGAAGACCTTCGACGCCGGCTCTGCCCTGCTGTTCGATGGCCTGGATCACAAGGAGTACGTGATCCAGTTCGTGATCCAGCCGAAAAGCAAAACCGACCCGCGCCTGATCAAATTCGTCGACATCTACCAGCACTCGCCGGCCGTTCGTGCCGCACTGGATAAGGCTCACGGCAAGCTGTACCAGGCCGGTTGGGAAAGCTGAGCATGAGCGCTGCCATCCAACGGCGACTGGATATTCCGGAGCCCCATAACGCGGACCACACCGAACTGCACCCGCAGCTCAACCGGGCTCATGTGCGCTTCATCGGCCTGGGCAAAACCTACAACGGCCAGCAGGGGCCGGTGGCAGCCCTGCACGGCATCGACCTGGCGATCCAGCGCGGTGAAGTGTTCGGCATCATCGGTCGCAGCGGTGCCGGCAAGTCTTCGCTGATCCGCACCATCAATCGCCTCGAACAACCGAGCAGCGGCCGGGTGCTGATCGATCAGGTCGACATCGGCGAGTTCGATGAGGACCGCCTGGTAGCACTGCGTCGGCGCATCGGCATGATCTTTCAGCACTTCAACCTGATGTCTGCCAAGACGGTCTGGCAGAACGTCGAGTTACCACTGAAAGTCGCCGGTGTGCCCAAGGATAAACGCGAGCAGAAAGTCCGCGAACTGCTGGAGCTTGTGGGCCTGCAAGCCAAACACAAGGCCTACCCTGCGCAGTTGTCCGGCGGCCAGAAACAGCGCGTCGGCATCGCTCGTGCGCTGGTACACGACCCCGAGATTCTGCTGTGTGACGAGGCGACTTCAGCGCTGGACCCGGAGACCACGCAATCGATTCTCGGCCTGCTGCGCGAGATTAATAAGCGCCTGGGCCTGACCATCGTGCTGATCACCCACGAGATGGCGGTAATACGCGACATTTGCGACCGCGTAGTGGTGCTGGAGCACGGCCGCATCGTCGAGCAAGGGCCCGTGTGGGAAGTGTTCGGCAACCCGCAGCATGAGGTCAGCAAGACATTGTTGGCGCCGTTGCAACACGCATTGCCGGAAGAACTGCAAAGTCGTCTTCAGGCTCAACCACAGTCCACGGACGCTGCCTTGGTGCTGCGTTTGCAATTCACTGGCAGTGCAACGGACGAGCCGGATCTGGCAGCGCTGTTCGCCGCACTCGGCGGTCGCGTGCGCTTGTTGCAGGGCGGCGTGGAACGGATTCAGGGCCATGCGCTCGGTCAATTGCTGCTGGCGGTGAGCGGCTCGGCGCTCGGCGCGGCAGAGTTGCGTCAGCGCGCCGGCAAATGGGCACAACAAGCAGAGGTGCTGGGTTATGTGGTTTGATCGCTTGCTGCAAGGTTTCATCGATACGTTTTTGATGGTCGGAGTTTCATCACTGATCGCGCTGCTGGCGGGCATACCGATGGCCGTGATCCTGGTCACCAGCGACAAGGGCGGCATCTACCAGGCCCCGGCGCTGAACCGCGTGCTGGGCGCTTTCGTGAACCTGTTTCGCTCGATACCTTTTCTGATCCTGATGGTGGCCTTGATTCCATTCACGCGTCTGATCGTGGGCACCACTTACGGCGTCTGGGCAGCCGTGGTGCCGCTGACCATCGCGGCGACGCCGTTCTTTGCGCGGATTGCTGAAGTGAGTTTGCGTGAAGTCGACCATGGGTTGGTCGAAGCCGCGCAAGCCATGGGCTGCCGGCGCTGGCACATCGTCTGGCATGTGCTGTTGCCTGAGGCGTTGCCGGGGATCGTCGGTGGGTTCACGATCACGCTGGTGACGATGATCAACTCATCGGCCATGGCCGGGGCGATTGGTGCCGGTGGGCTGGGGGACATTGCGTATCGGTATGGGTACCAGCGGTTTGATAGCCAGATCATGTTGACAGTGATTGTGTTGCTGGTGGTGTTGGTGGCGATTATTCAACTGGGTGGGGATCGCTTGGCTCGGGGGTTGAACAAGCGATAAGTGATGATGGAAAAGCGATATTTCGCACAGGAAATTCAGCCTTTCCGAAGGCCAATTCGCTTTCCTTTGCAGGACGTTTCCTAGATCATTTCGCTCGCTTGCGCCTGTCAAATCGTGTGGCTAGTCTCGGTCGGTCACTGCTCATCAGTGATCGGGTTTAGTCGCCCGGATCTTTCCAGGCGCACAGTGCCACCTCGTTCCAGGCGTTTCATTGCCTGAACGTTATGGTGGCTGTGCGCAGGGCACCTTCGGGTGCGCCGGTAGTGCCTGGAGACCGGTCGACTAACCTGCGTGCAGCCGCCACCCCTGATCGTTTAGTCGCGATATCGGTTGGCTCCAGTTAACTCCAGGAGTTTTACCAATGAAAAAATCCGTCCCCGACCCACCACCTGAAACATCCGCCCAACACGGCCCCACCGACGACCCGCCAAGAGATCGCTCCGCCCTTTACCGCGCCATCGATTTCTACCTCACCGGCGAACACCCCACCGCACCGGACGAACTTCGGTTTTACAACGTCAGCAAAGACGTGAGCTTCGAAGACACCCAACTCTACATCGCTGATCTGCTGCGCTGTGCTTCGGTGACGGCGTATCAGTGTGGTGACCACTTGCATGGGGCCGACAGGGCCATGGTGTTTTCGGTTTGGCATTTGCTGGAGATCGCCAAGGCGATGGTTGACCGGTCCATTGAATGCCTGGGGATGAAGCAGGGCTGAGTCTGGCTTTAGTGATCAGGTGTCAGTAACACCGCTTTCGCGAGCAAGCCCGCTCCCACATTGGACCAATGTCGTCCAGGAGTACGTGGTCAACTGTGGGAGTGAGCCTGCTCGCGATGGGCTGCGCAGCAGCCTGCGGCTCCATGGCGTATATTCGGCCAATCCCACTTACCTGCGCAGCCGACCATGAAACAGACACCCGACGACCTTGAGCAGATCACCTCCACCACCTTGGGCCATTACAACTCGGTGGCCGAAGGTTTTCGTGAAGGGACGCGTGACCACGATGTCAGCCAGAACATCGATGCGCTGTTGCGGCATATCCAGGGTGAGGCCCCGTTCGACATTCTCGACTTCGGCTGCGGCCCCGGTCGTGACCTGCAAACCTTCACCCGTATGGGACACAGAGCGGTTGGCCTGGATGGTTCGGAAAAGTTTGCGCAGATGGCGCACCAGGACAGCAGTTGCGAAGTCTGGCAGCAGGACTTTCTGAAACTCGATCTGCCGGCCGAACGCTTCGACGGAATTTTTGCCAACGCGGTGCTGTTTCACATTCCCCGTCAGGAGTTGCCACGTGTGTTGCAGCAGTTGCGCGAAACGTTGAAACCGGGCGGTGTGTTGTTCAGCTCCAATCCACGGGGCGACAACCAGGAAGGCTGGAATGGACCTCGGTATGGGTCCTATCACGACCTCGCAACCTGGCAGCAGCTACTGACCAACGCAGGGTTTGTCGAGCTGGAACACTACTACCGGCCGGCGGGGCTGCCGCGAGAGCAGCAGCCCTGGCTGGCGAGTGTCTGGCGCAAAGTCTGATGCCTTCAAGGCACGGCGTCCACCCGATACCGGCTTACAGCGCCATCCGGTGACAGCACGGTAATGCTATGGCCCGGTAACGCCTGCCCCTGCACCTGGCGCGTGCGCTCATCAAAGTTTGCCCGCAGCCGCGTACCATCATCGAACGTGGTCTGTTGCACCAGACGATCCTCGGTCAGCCAATGAAATTGCGTCATCGCCTGCGTCGCGAGGCGCTCGTGCAAGGGACGAAAGAACGCATCCTGACGCTCGATCAGCGGCAATCGCTGCTCAAGCGTCGAGGCACTCAAGTGATAGAGCGGCGGTACGTTGTAGAGCAGCTGGGCCAGCTCATTCTGCGCCCGTACGTTGCTCAGTTTCAGACTGTCGAACAGCCAATGGTGGCTGGTGATGACCGAACCGTGGAATACCGCCTGATACAAAGGCAAGCGACTCGCCGGATCGAAATGAATGTGTCGGTAAGGCTCTTTCATCGGCACTTGCTTGAAGAACACCGCCGGTTGCTCCGGTGGATACCAATTGCCGAGGTAGTACTCGGACTGAGGGTTTTTGCTCAGTTCGACATCGCCCCAACCTATCACTGGCGTCTGCATGCCATGGGCGAACAGCACCCCCTGAGCGGTGGTCGCATTGCCGTCCTCGGACCCCGCGGGCAATTGCATGACTTCATTGATCCAGCGCGACGCCGCGATATTGCCTTCGGCATTCTGCGCCTGGGTCATCGGAGCTTCGGGGCGATAGCTGTCGAACAGCATGCCGGTAGCATAGGCATCGAGAAACCAGCTGTTAAAGCCGGCCGCCGCCTGAACCGCCTTGACCCGCGTTTGCAGCAACGATCGCACGCAGTGCGGGTCGGTGTAGTGGCCAGACTGCTGGAAGCCGCTTTTCAACGTGCCGTCCTTGAGCACGACGGCGCACTCGATATTGGCCTTGTCACCCAGATGAGCCGTGGTCCAGTCCGGGTTCTCGTCGCGGGCCAGTGCGGTTTCATAGGAGTCATACGGCGCCATCAGATACCCCGCCGCCACACCCGCGCGAACCGCTTCCGGATGCCAGAGACCGCCTTCCCAGCCCTCCCCGAGCCCCAGCCACAAACGTGACAGCCCGGACTTCTGCAACCGCTCCAGCGTGTCAAGCGACAAGCTCCCTCCCCAGCGCTCGGGCGTTGGAGTCAAGGCATCGGGCATGGTGTTGGCCAACTGCGCCCTCAGCTCTGCATACCCGCCTGCAAGCGCCTGCATGTCCGGCACCGGTCGCGCCTGCCAATTTTTGCGCGCCAGGGTATTCAAAGCCCGATTGAGACCACGCAGCAGCATGGTTTTCTCGTAGTTGAACGACGCGGCGCCCTCGAGAATCTGCCTCGCTTCGGGATCCAGCCCGGTGCGCAGTTCACTGGCCAAAGCGCCTTTGCCACGCAAATGGTTGAGCAGCGCAGGCCAGTCACGCACGTCCTTGGGCCCCAACAGATCATTGCCCCACAGGTAGACATGACTGGCGCCCAACAGCTTGCTGGCCAGCGGGGTTTTTTCGATCTTGCTGCTCAAGGTTTCGTAGCGACCGTTATCGATCAGCCACTGCCTGTAGCGTTTGGCGCCCGCCAGTGGGTCTTCATCGCCGAGCAACAGCGTGAACGTCAACGGCGTTGTGGGCTTGAGCGAGGTGAACTGGTGTCGCGCAGTCAGCGCCAGGGCCTTGCCATCGGCGCTGAAGGTCAGTTGATTGTTATAAGGATTGGTCATCAGCCAGTTCAGGGTGAACCCGTCGTGGTCGACACCCCACAGCGGCAGGCTCAGGTCCTGGGTGGTGTTGAAGCGGGCTTGTTCCAAGAGAAAATCACGCCAGACCGGATCATTCGCGGGCACATAGCGCCCTTCCGCCAATGGCCAGACCAGCCCCTTGCCCATTGCAATACCGGGCTGGTGCAGGAAGTCCAGATCCCCGGGTTTGCTTGCGGTGATCGAGAATGACAGTTCGTTCTGTTCAAGGCGGACACTGAGCACCCAGGCGCCATCATCCCATTTCCAGTCGAGGCGATGACCCTGCCGGACGAGCTCACTGACCTTGTGCCCGGCCACCCCCGCCGATGCCTGAACCGCCGCCCTGCCCGATGGTGTGACGAGAATGGCCAGGGTCGCGGGATCAAGCTCGATACGCCACTGGGGATTTTCCAGTACGATCGCGGCCGCCACGCCGGACGACAGGCACAGGCCTGCCAGAAGCAATACATGGCGCAACCAGTAAACGACGGTAGACATCCAGCGACCCTCCTCCAAATGGAGAAGGGACGCTAATGCAATTCACCGGCGTTGTAAGTCAGACCGTTCCCAAAAATGTAACCGGAAAGATCATGGAGCAGAAACCGATGAGTCGTTCTTCGGCTCGCGAATCTTGTACCAAGCCACATACAACGCCGGCAGAAACAGCAGTGTCAGCAAGGTCGCGACGATGATCCCGCCGATCATCGCGTAGGCCATCGGCCCCCAGAACACCTCCCGCGCAATCGGGATCATGCCCAGGCTCGCCGCCGCCGCCGTCAACAGGATCGGGCGGCGCCGGTGCTCGGTCGCCTGGAACACCGCATCCCACGGCGCATAGCCTTTCTCCTCGTACTCGTGGATCTGCGTGACCAGGATTACCGAGTTGCGGATGATGATGCCGATCAGCGCGAGAATCCCCAGGATCGCCACAAAGCCCATGGGCGTTCCCGTCGGCACCAGCGCAATGACCACGCCGATCAAGCCCAGCGGCGCCACGCTGGCCACCAGGAACATCTTCTGCACGCTGTGCAACTGGATCATCAGGAAGGTCGCCATCAGGAACAGCATCAACGGCACAACCTTGGCAATCGGCCCCTGGGCCTTGCCGCTTTCCTCAACCGTACCGCCAGTGGCGACCTTGTAGCCTGCGGGCAGCTTGGCGGCGAAGGCGTCGATGGACGGTTTGAGCAGCTTCACCAGATCGGTTGGCTGAATCGCGTCGCGCACCGCCGCCTTGATGGTGATGGTCGGCAGACGATCTCGACGCCACACCAACGGCTGCTCCAGTTCGTAGCGCACCGTGGCAAATGCCAGCAGCGGAATCGACGTGCCGTTGGGGCTGACGATCTGCAGGTTCTGCAGGGTCTCCGGCGTACCTCGTTCGGAATCCACTGCACGGCCGACCACGTTGATCAGATAAATGTTGTCATCCACCTGGGTCACCGGATAGCCGCTGACGATACTGTTCATCAGGTTGGCGACGTCCTGGGAAGACAACCCCAGTTGGCGCGCCTTGTCCTGTGCAATGTCGATGCGCAGTACTTTGCCCGGCTCGTTCCAGTCGTAAATGATCTCGCCGATGTGCGGATTCTTGTCCAGCTCGGTGGCCAGGTCGATGGCATGCCGGCGTACCTGGTCGATGTCTTTGCCACTGACCCGGTACTGGATCGGGCGCCCCACCGGCGGGCCCATTTCCAGCGCCTGGACATAACCGCCGATACCGACGAAGTCCTGGCGCAAGCGATCGCGAATCCGCTGGCTCAGGGCTTCACGACTCTCGCCCTTGCTGACGATCACCAGTTGCGCGTAATACGGGTTTTGCAATTGCTGGTCCAGAGGCAGGTAGAAACGGATCGCACCCTGGCCGATGTAAGTGCTCCAGCGCACGATATCCGGGTCATCCTTGAGCGTGGCCTCGAGACGATCGACTGCCTTGCGGGTTTCTTCGATGGAGGCGTTTTGCGGCAGGTTCAGGTCCACCAGGATTTCCGGACGATCCGAAGACGGGAAGAACTGGTTCTGTACAAAGCGCATGCAAAACACCGACAGTGCGAAGCACAGCACGGTGATGCCGATGGCCCACCAGCGATTGCGCATGCACCATAACAACCCGCCGTTGAAAGCCTTGCCGACGCGCCCCGGCTCGCCTTCGTGAGGCTTCACGTTGGCGCTGAGGATGTGCACACCCAGCACCGGCGCGAACAGTACCGCCACCACCCACGACACCAGCATCGCACAGGCAATGACCGCAAACAGCGTGTAGGTGTATTCACCGGCAGAACTGGCGTTCAAACCGATCGGCACGAAACCCGCCACTGTCACCAGCGTACCGGTGAGCATCGGGAAGGCTGTGGAGGTGTAGGCGAAGGTGGCCGCCTGCTCCTTGGTCTCGCCCATTTCCAGGCGCGTGACCATCATTTCCACGGTGATCATGGCATCGTCCACCAGCAGGCCCAGGGCAATGATCAGGGCGCCGAGGGAGATCCGCTGCATGGTGATGCCGCTGTATTCCATGAATACAAACACCATCGCCAGCACCAATGGAATCGAACAGGCCACCACCAACCCGGCCCGCACGCCAAGGCTGATGAAGCTCACCACCAGCACGATCACCACGGCCTCGAACAGCGCACTGGTGAAGCCGCCAACAGCTTCTTCCACCACCACCGCCTGATCGGACACGTTGTGTATGCCGACACCCACGGGCAAGTCGGCAGTCAGTTGGTTGATGCGTTCGTGCAAGGCCTTGCCGAAGGCCTGGACGTTGCCGCCCTTCTGCATGGCAATTGCCAGGCCAATGGCCGGTGTACCGTTGAAGCGGAATTCCGGCGATGCGGGATCAACATAGCCGCGACTGATCTCGGCGATATCGGACAGACGATAGAAGCGGTCATTGAGTTTGAGATTGACCTCGGCAAGGTCCTTTTCCGAAGCGAACTGCCCCGACGTGCGGACCGAAATGCGCTCCGGTCCGGCCTCGATCACCCCGGCAGGGGTCACGGCGTTCTGCGACTGCAGGCTCTGCACCACCTGGCGCTGATCAATACCCAACGCCGCGAGTTTGCGTGTGGAGAAGTTCAGGTACAGCACTTCGTCCTGTTGGCCGACCATTTCGATCTTGCCCAGCCCCGGCACTCCGCGAATCTCGGCTCGGGCTTGCTCCACGTAATCGCGCAACTGGCGCATGGTCAGGCCATCGGCAGTGAACGCGTAGACCGAGCCGAACACGTCGCCGAACTCGTCGTTGAACCCGGGCCCCTGCATGCCTTGGGGGAACTGGCCACGGATGTCGTTGATCTTCTTGCGTACCTGGTACCAGATCTCCGGGATGTCCTCGGCACTGGTGGTGTCGCGCAGGTACACGTACACCGTCGATTCGCCAGGGCGCGTGTAGCTTTTCACGTAGTCGAGCGAGTCGAGCTCCTCGAGTTTTTTCTCGATGCGGTCGGTGATCTGCTCAAGGGTCTCCTCCTGGGTGGCCCCCGGCCATTTGCTCTGGATCACCATGGTCTTGATGGTGAACGAAGGGTCTTCTTCGCGCCCAAGGTTGAAGTACGAGAACACGCCCATCAGCAACGCGACGAACATCAGATACCAGATGAACGACTGATGCTTGAGGGCCCATTCCGAGAGGTTGAAAGGCCCTTTCATTGACTGTCCTCGTCGAATTTCACTTGCTGCCCCGGTTTGAGGCTATGCACACCGGCACTGACCACACGCTCGCCGTTCTTTACGCCGCCGGCCAGCACCACTGAATTGTCGGTGCGGCTGATGATGCTGACCTCCCGTGGCGACACCGTTTTGTTTTGTGGATCGATCACCCAGATACGCGGCTTGCCGTCTACCTCCTGCAATGCAGTGAGGGGCAGCTCGATGCGCGGCTTGATGGCCGAACTCAGGGTGACGCTGATCGCCGTGCCCAGGCGCAACCCCGGCGGCGTTTCGGCCAGGGTCAGGCGGGCGCGACGGGTGCGCGTGGCGCTCTGTGCCTGTGGCTCGATTTCGCGGATGACTGCCGTGGTATGGGTGTCCGGATCAAGTTGCGCGGCGACCTGGAATACCACATCGCTGGGCAGTTGATCGACCAGGGTATCGGGCAGGTCGATCACCGCTTCCTTGATGTCCGGTTGCGCGAGCGTTACCACTTGCTGACCGGCCGACACCACTTGCCCGGCCTCGGCGTTCCACGCGGTGACCACGGCTTTGTGGTCCGAGCGCAACTCGGTGTAACTGAGCTGATCCTTGCTCTGGTCAACCGCTGCACGGGCCTGGTCGAGAGAAGCCTGGGTGGTTTTCAGGTTCGTCGTGGCAGCATCCAGCTGCGCCTGTGCGCCCACCCCGCGATCAAACAGGGCTTGTTGACGCAAGGCCGTGGCCTTGGCATTGATCAACTGCGCCTGGATTTTTGCCAGGTCACCCTGGGCTGAACGCAATTGGTTCTGCTGATCGGACGGATCAAGGGTGGCAAGCAGCGTACCCTTGTCGACTTCGGCCCCGACATCGACGTTTCGACTGGCAATGCGTCCCGCCACGCGAAAGCCGGTGTTGCTTTCGTAGCGTGCCTGAATGGTACCGGCGAACCGCCCCAGATCCTCTTCGCTCAAGGCTTGCACCTTGATCGACAGCACCGGGCGGATCGGCTCCGGCGGCGGCTCCTTTTCGGAACAGGCGCTCAGCAGCAGCCCGATGGACAACGCCCATAGAGGCCTCATGGCTGTGCTCCCATTTGCAGATCCTTGTAGGTGTTTTCAGCAATTTCGACCGGCATGCCCGGGTGCAATAGTTGTCCGCCGGCAATGATGACTTTTTCCCCGCCAGTGAGCCCTTTGCTGATGATGACCTTGCCCGTCAGATAGCGGCCGACGGTAACTGTGTGCAACTGCGCCTGCCCCTTGTCATCCACCAGCCAGACGGCAGGTTCACTGATATTTTTGGTCAGGGCCGACCATGGCAGCTCAACCGCCGTTTTTCCGGAGCCCTTGGCCGTGGCGCTGACCACCGAGCCCAGCTGCATGCCGGGGGGCAAGCTGTTGAGCCCGACCTTGACCTGCACAGTCCCGGACTCGGCAGATACAGCCGGGGTCACTTCGCGCACCGTGCCGGTGGTTTTGATCTTGGGGTTATCGAGCAGACTGAGAACGATGGTGTCATCGGTTGGCTTTTCGGCCAGCAGCGACTCATAAACGTTGAATACTGCGTCCCGGTCGCCATCGCGGGCCAAGGTGAAAATAGGCATGGTCGCCTGCACCACCTGGCCAACTTCTGCCTGACGCTCGGTAATGATGCCGGGGGCATCGGCAATCAGGGCGGTGTAGCTCAGTTGATCCTTGGCGTTGGCCAACTGCGCCTGAGCCGCGCTCAAGGCGCTCTGGCTGCTGCGCAACGCCGCCTGGGCCGTGTCGTATTCGCTCTGGCTGGTGTAGCCCTTGGGCAGGAGTTTCTGCTGGCGCACGAACGCCGCGGAGCTCTGCGTGACCCGGGCCTGCTCGGCGACCACTTGCGCCTGCGCCGAATCAACGTTGGTCTGCAGATCCTTGGGGTCGAGCCGGGCCAGCACTTGCTTGGCCGTCACCCGATCACCGACATCCACCGAACGCTGGATGATTTTGCCGCCAACGCGAAATGACAGTTCGGTCTGAACCCGGGCCTGGATGTCACCGGTCAGCGTGACCGGGGCCGCATAATCCACCGGCTTTACCACTTGTACGAACACCCGTGGCAAGTATTCCTCGGGCGGTTTTTCCTTGTCGCAAGCAGTCAGCAGGGTGACAACGCTCAAGGCCATTACTACTTTCAATCCGGGGAACCGCATGCAAACTCCTTGGCCTTTCTTTAGACAACACGACAGAGAGCTTAGAACAGCGTTGCAACCTTGCACACCGGACTCATGAATAAAAAACCGTTATATGATCTGCCGCAAATGCCTGTTCTAGAGGCCTCCACGCGACGGACATGCCCCGTTCGACTTCGTTTCAGGAACTCACATGCTCAAGACCCTCGCTGTGGCCAATTACCGATCGATCAACAAACTGGTGATCCCGTTGGGGCGGCTGAACCTGATCACCGGCCCCAACGGCAGCGGCAAGTCCAACCTTTACCGAGCATTGCGCCTGTTGGCGGAAACCGCCCAAGGTGGCGTGGTCAACGCCCTGGCACGCGAAGGCGGGCTAGATTCAACCTTCTGGGCCGGACCGGAAAACATCACCCGGCGCATGCGCAACGGTGAAGTCCCGATCGAGGCCACCGTACGAAAGGGTGTAAAACGCCTGCGGCTCGGATTTGCGGGTGAGAGCTTCGGTTACTCGATCAGCCTGGGACTACCCGATTCCAACGACCATTTCATGCTGCCCGGGCAAAGCACCCCCATTCCCTCGCGCTTCAGCCTCGACCCGCAGATAAAGCGCGAGTGCCTGTGGGCCGGTCCGTTCTATCGCCCGGCGAGCCTGCTGGTGGATCGCGAGGGCCCGAGGATCCGCGCCCGGGTCGACCGTAGCTGGGACGTACTGGCGCAGCACTCGCCGAATTTCGACAGCCTGTTCGATCAGATTGGCAGCCTGCGCGCTTCGCCAGAGGTTCTGGAGATGCGCGAATTCATCCGCCGCTGGCGCTTTTACGATCACTTTCGCAGCGATGCCGACGCGCCGGTGCGCCAACCGCAACTGGGCACGCGCACGCCGGTGCTGCATCACGATGGCCGCGACCTGGCGGCAGCCTTGCAGACCATCATCGAAATTGGTGACCCCGAAGCATTGCGGGCCGCAATCAGCGACGCCTTTCCCGGTGCACGGCTGCATATCGAGCCACTGGCGGGCGGACGTTTTGCTATCGAGTTTTATCAGGAAGGGTTGTTGCGACCGCTTTCGGCGGCGGAATTGTCGGACGGCACATTGCGTTATCTGCTGCTGGTGGCGGCGCTGCTGACACCTCGCCCGCCGACCCTGATGGTGCTCAACGAACCGGAAACCAGCCTGCACCCGGACCTGCTGCCGGCATTGGCACGCTTGATTATCCGGGCATCAGAACAGTGCCAGGTGTGGGTGGTGTCCCATGCCCGGCGATTGATTTCGGCGTTGCAGGAGGACCCGGAGTGCAACTGCATCGTGCTGGAGAAAAACCTGGGGCAGACCGGGATTGTCGGGCAGCGAGTGCTTGATGAGCCCGCGTGGTATTGGCCGGATGCATGACTGACGTTTGGCGCTGTTCTATCGGCTATTGCGATGGCAAATGAATGGCGAGCCATGTTCTGAGAATTCGGAATTTTCCGGCCGAACAATCACAAGGACGAGAAAAATGGCAGACGTGGAAGTGCCCCAGCGGCTGGACCCGCAAGATATCGTGAAGTTGTTGAAGGCATTGCACAAGGCGTTGAAGGCGCGGACGGCGACGGCCTGAGACGACCGTTCCCATGCTCTGCGTGGGAACGATCATAAAAAACGCCGACGCTCTATCAGCCGTCGGCGTTTGAAACCTTGAAGGGGTTTACCTGGCGAATCAGAACGCCGGCAGTACCGCGCCGCTGTACTTCTGCGCAATGAAGGCTTTCACTTCAGGGCTGGTCAGGGCCTTGGCCAGTTTCTGGATGGCTGCGCTGTCCTTGTTGTCCGGACGAGCGACCAGGAAGTTCACGTAAGGCGAGTCGGCGCCTTCGATCACCAGCGCATCTTTAGCCGGGTTCAGGCCCGCTTCCAGCGCGTAGTTGGTGTTGATCATGTCCAGGTCGACCTGATCCAGCACACGCGGCAACATCGCGGATTCAAGCTCCTTGAACTTGAAGTTGTGCGGGTTCTTGGCGATGTCTTTCGGCGTGGCCAGGGCGTTTTTCGGGTCTTTGAGCTCGATCAGGCCAGCCTTCTGAAGCAGGATCAGGGCACGGCCGCTGTTGCTGCCTTCGTTCGGGATAGCGATGGTCGCGCCGTCTTTCAGCTCGGCCAGGGTTTTGACTTTCTTCGAGTAGCCGCCGAACGGTTCGACGTGCACGCCGATCACGGTCACCAGGTTGGTGCCTTTGCCTTCGTTGAAGCTTTTCAGGTATGGCAGGGTCTGGAAGTAGTTGGCATCCAGACGCTTCTGGTCGACCTGTACGTTTGGCTGAACGTAGTCGGTGAATACTTTGATTTCCAGGTCCACGCCTTCTTTGGCGAGGGTTGGCTTGATCAGTTCGAGAATCTCGGCGTGTGGAACAGGGGTCGCCGCAACTACCAGTTTCTCGCCAGCCTGGGACAGGCCCGCGGTCAGGGCAGCCGCCAGTGCGGTGAACAACAGAACCTTTTTCATGCAGTGTCCTTATCGAAAATCACAGTCGCTTGTGGCGACGGCTAAATATGAAGGTGCCAGCGAAGTGCTATCGCTGGCGTGACGCGGACAATACCGGGATTTTTTATTCCCGAACAATATCTTTTATTCACTTTCATATTCCATTTTGTTCATACAGCTCTAACTCGCGCATTCCATGTTGGAGCGAGCCTGCTCGCGGTGGTCGTCAACGATAACGCTGAAGTCCTGACACCCCGCGGCGCTCTCAGGTTCATCGCGAGCAGGCTCGCTCCTACAGGAGGCCAGCTTGCTTAAGTATTTGTTTCAGCGCATCTTTTTCGGCGTCGGAACCCGTGTCGAGAATCAGCTGGAGTTGTCGTTCAATTTGCACCAATCCGTCATCCGGCAAATTCAAATGCTCAGGCAAAATCTCGTCACCGGTGCTCACCAGAAGCGCAAAGTGAATGATGTTTTCCAACTCCCGGGTGTTGCCGGGCCAACTGTGGCGCTCCAGCACAGCTTGTGCCGCCTCGCTGATCAACGGCACCGGCAGTTCCAGGCGCTGGCTGTAAATGCCAAGGAAATACTCGGCCAGCGACAGAATGTCTCCCGTGCGCTCACGTAACGCCGGCAACTCCAGTTGCCCCTCACTGAGATAGTGATAAAGCCGCTCATGAAATTTCCCGGCAGCGACCGCTTGGGCCAGGTCGATGCTGGTGGCTGCCACTAACCGCACATCCACGGGGCTTGGCTGATAAGCGCCGACGCGGGTCACTTCGTGGTTTTCCAGAGCGGCAAGCAATTTGATCTGAATCGCCAGCGGCAGGTCGCCAATTTCATCCAGGTATAAGGTGCCGCCATTGGCCGACCCGAACCAGCCCGCGCGACTGCTCGCCGAACCGCTGAAACTGCCCGCCGCGTAGCCGAACAGTTCAGCGTCGGCATAGGTCGGGCTGATCGCGCCGCAGTTGACCGAAACGAACAACCCGCCACGATCACTGGCGCGATGGATATGCCGCGCCAACAATTCCTTGCCGGTACCGGTTTCGCCACGGATCAGCACAGAAATGGCACGCGGGGCCAGTAGCTCCAGGTCCTGGCGTAACTGGCGGGAACGCGGATCGACGAACACCAGCGCCTTGGCGCGAATGCTCAGGGGACTTTTTTCAGCATCGGGGAACGTCAGCAGTGGCTGACCGAATGTTTCAGAACTCATGGCAGACTCCCGCCCAAAGCCGCCGGGAGGCGGGGGGCCGATTCACAAAACAAGAAGGTTCAGGCGCGACGCAGGGCGTGATGCTCCATGCGGTTCTGCAGACGATAGAGGTAAGCAAAACCCTGCTCCCAGCGCTGATGACCGGACTTCACATTGATGTGCCCGGCCCCCGCCAGAATCCCCGCCTCGGCCCCCCAATTGCGCGCCAGCTCCAGGGCTCGCGGCGCACTGACGGCGCTGTCGTTGTCGGAGCTGACGACCTGGCTCGGGAATGGCAGCAAGTGCGTCGGGATCGGCGCGAAGTTGCGCAGGGCCGGTGCACAGGCAGGGCGTTCTACGTCCGCCGGGGCAACCAGCAAGGCGCCACGCACCTGACGCAAAAACTGCACAGGCGCAGTCGCCGCCCAATGCGCGACGGTGATGCAGCCCAGGCTATGGGCGATCAGGATCACTGGCGTGCTATCGGCGGCAATCGCCTCGGCCAGCGCCGCCACCCAGTCTTCACGACGCGGTGTCAGCCAGTCAGCCTGCTCAACCCGTGCGCTGTTCGGCAGGCTGTTCTGCCAGTGGCTTTGCCAATGATCTTCTGGCGATCCTTGCCAGCCCGGCACAATCAGGTAGCGAATTGATTCGTTGCGCATGGGGGGAGCTCTCCTGCTGCGTGTCTGTTCCCGGTCGAGTATAGGGAGGAGATTTATATTCGTTAAGGAATAAGAAGCTATTTATTAAGATCTATATCGAATAACACATACCCCTTTGGGGGCTTTGTTTCAGGCAAAAAAAGGGCCGCACCCTGCCAAGGAGACGGCCCCGGAAAATCGAAAACCTTTCAGCGCGCGGTAATCACCGACAGCTTGGTGATCCCTGCCCGTTCGAGCGGCGCTCACGCACGATCTGCTTGCACAAGGCCCTTTCAAGGCGATCCTGATGATTGATCGCCTGGCTCAGGTCCGCCACTTGTGGCGCCTCGCCCTCCTGAATCGCCGCGTAACCGGTCTGCGCTACCCGCGCTGCAGGGCCGGGTTGGGTTTCGGCCAACTCCGCCGCTGAATCCAGACTCGAAGCGGCCCAGAACTGTTTATGAAACCTGCGATCCTGCGCCTTGAGGCGGCCAAACTGCACACCCTTGAGCAATGCCAGCCCCCAGGTGGCGACGGAAAAAACCACCAACAGTCAGATCACCGCGCTTTCAATGGATTCAAGTGGAGATGCCAGTAACGTCATGGTGTATTCCTCGTGTAAACGTTTCGCGCGAATTTGGTTTCGGTTTAATGAATCTTGAAATCGATGGTCGTACTGAACATCCCCCGACGACCTCTGGATGGAAGAATCATTGGCCGAAACGCTTAGCTTCGGAAGTAATATTTAAAGTTAAATATAGAACTTTAAGGAATATATAAAACTTCCGAATTGCTACACGCCTTGATCCGTAAAGGGTCGGGGCCACAGGCCGAGACTGCATGCTTTCAAGGCATGGAAAATATTCCCGGACTGCATGATTCATACGGTCTCAAGCCGGTGCACACGCCGTCTTACAACAGCAGGATTGCTAAAGGGCAGCTACACGCTTTAGAACAACAACAGTTGTACCCACGTTAAATACCGCTTCATTCAATCAACTCAGGATGAGTACCCATGACATTCACTACCCGCCTGCTGACTTACATGGCGCTGTTATTGGCGCCGTTATCGCTTTTTGCGGCCACTACCAAGGACCAGGACCCGATTGAACTCGAGATCAGCAACAAGACCAGTTACCCCATCAATGTCTTCCAGAGGCAGTGGAAGGGCGTCGTGTTACCGGATGAGCGCTTTGAGGCCAGGGATTACCAAAACGCCACGGTGACGATTTCCACTTCGACGCCCGAGGCAGTCATCCGGTTTGTCTCGCTGAGCAATGGCAAGGGCTGCAAGGCGCAAACCTGCGTCCTGGTCACGGGCAATTGAGGCGTCTGTCTCCCGCGCGCAGCCCTGGGTAGCCGCGGGAGACAGTTGCTGCTTAAAAGTCGTAACGACCCGTCACACCCAGGGTCCGCGGCGCACCGAGCAGGCCTTCATAGCCGCCGTTGGCTGCCGTCCAGAGCGTGGTGAGGGTTGCATAAGTGAGGAGGTCGTCGGTGACGCGGTAGCTGAGGTTCAGTAAGCCAGAAGGGTTGGAGCTGTACTGATTCAAGCCGCCGGAGTCATACGCCCCGGCACGACCACGCCTTGCCGCGTTGACCAGCGTTGCACCAGCGGCGCTGGCCCGTGCCTGATACAGATTGACGCCGTTGATGGTTGGCCCGGTGGCCGGCGTGCGCCATCCGGGCAAGCAATGGCACGGCAAGGCTCGCCGATTCAGCCGGATTGATGTTGTCTGAACTATCGCTATCGCGAGCAGGCTCCCACAGTGGGTCGTCTTTAGACTCACTATTTGAGTACAACAGAGGTCCCCTGTGGGCGAGCCTGCTCGCGATGAGGCCATCATCGACACTCATCAAGCCTGCGCTGTACGCACCTCTTCCTGCACCCCGACATCCTTGAGCACAAACCGGTTGGCCCGCGCAAACGTACCAAAATCATTAAAGCGCACACCCATTTCGCGCATCACCTTATGTCCAACCGGCACGGTCATCTGGCGGATGTAAAACGGTTCCTTCACCACAAAATGGTGGATGCCATGGCTACTGCCGAAGTTGAAGCAGAATGCCTGCAACGGCCACAACCACCATGCATGCAGCACCTGGCACTGCTGCATCACATTCCCCGGCTCGATGTCACCGTAGTAATGCATGTTTGAGCTGATGAAGTGCAAACAGAACGTACGCAGCACGTTCGGGCCGATGATCACCACTGCCGCGATATCGATCACCTGCATCACCGACAGCGTCGTCGCCGACCACTCGATCGGCCCACCCATCAGGTACGCGATACCGTTCGCTGCGTGGAAGCCGAGAAACACATACCAAGCGCCCCAATGCACAAGTGCCAGCGGCGCGTAGACCTTCAGGGTGCGCTTGATGATGCTGAATTTACGCGCCCAGGTTGGCGCCCGGAGCATGCGGATGAACGCCGACATGATGTTGTCGCCGATCATCAAAAACCGTGCGAACCCCCATGGTTCACCATTGGTGATGGCGCGCTCTTCCATGTCGGTTTCAGTGCCGGACACCTTGTGGTGGTTGAGATGCAGATGGCGGCGAATCCACGGATTGATCGTGCTCGGCCGCGCCAGCCACACCAGCCCCATCATCAGGTTGTGCGGCACCCGCTGCTTGCGGAAGTACATGCTGTGAATCAGGTCGTGTTCCAGCTCGTGGGTCAGCGAGGCGAAAAAGGCATTGAGCAGCAGGCAGACCCACCAGGCCATGTGCCCGGTCATGTACAACGTCGCCGAACCGACCATACCGATCAGCGCGAAGGCCAGAATGCCCGCGCCAAGGGCGTCCTGATGCTTGAGAATCGGATACTGTTTACGCAGTTCGACGCCTCTGGCCAGCACCACTTCGCGAATATGTGCCGATCGTTGCGCTGCATTCAGTCGCTGGGGACTTGCAGAAGTACGGTCCATGCTTCCATCCTCTGGTTATTGATGTTCGCATCCTGCCTTGCGAATCTTCACAACGCGGTAGCCGTGAACGCCAACCTGTTGACCGGAAGCGCCAATCAGCATGAGTGAACCGACCTCCCTTGCCAGCTGGACCCGCGCTCTGCGCAAGCAGCTCGATGCCCTGGGCATCGACAGCGGCGCACTGTGCCATCAAGCAGGCCTCGACCCGCACTTGATGGACGACCCGAACGCTCGTTACCCGTTGTCTGGCACCACGCGGCTGTGGGAACTGGCGGTGCAGGTCAGCGGCGACCCGGCGATTGGTTTGCGCGTATCGCGCTTTGTCAGCCCGACTACGTTCCACGCGCTGGGCTACGCATTGGTGGCCAGCGGCAGTCTGCGCGAAGTGTTCGAGCGCATCGTGCGTTATCACCAGGTGGTCAGCGATGCCCTGGAGCTGGAGCTGATCCGGGCAGAGGATCGCTACCATTTCAGTCTGAAAATTCCGCCTGGCAATCCGGCACCGGCCTTCGAGGCCATCGATGCCTTCATGGCGATCTACGTGCGCACTTGCCGCAATCGCCTGGGTCGTGACTACGCACCGTTGGCGGCGTTCCTGCGGCGCCCGGAACCGCTGGACGCGCATCAATGGCACAAGGTATTCCGCTCACCGGTGCACTTCGGCGCCGAGGAAGACCGGCTGGAATTCGCCCTCCTGGACTTCGACAGCCATCTGGACGATGCCAACCCGGAACTGGCCGAACACAACGAAACCGTGCTCAAGAGAACCCTGGCGCAACTCAAGCCGCTGACGTGGGAGCGCAAGGTTCGTGATGCCATTGAGGAGCAGTTGCCCGAAGGCGAACCCAGCGCCGAGCACATCGCCAAGGCCCTGCACTTGAGCCTGCGCAGTTTGCAGCGGCACCTGGCCGATGAAGGCTGCCGGTTCGATACGCTGCTCAACGAAAGTCGGGAAAATCTGGCGCTGCTGCACCTGCGTGATCCGCAAGTGTCACTGAGTGAGATCAGCTATCTGCTCGGCTTCGCTGACACCAGCAGTTTCAGCCGCGCATTCAAGCGCTGGACCGGGATGACGCCCGGGCAGTTCAGGGATGGGTTGCGCTGAGGATTTTGAAACCTTCGCCGCCTTTACCGGCCTCATCGCTGGCAAGTCAGCTCCCACAGGCTCAGCGTCGTATACAAGCCTTGTGCTCGACGCAATCACTGTGGGAGCTGGCCTGCCAGCGATGAGGCCAGTTCAGGTACCGCAGAACGATCTACCGCCCCCGGTCCCGCCGCAACAGCTTGCGCACCCGCGTCACCAGTTCGCTCACGGCAAACGGCTTGAGCAAGTAATCATCCTCGTGCAGCTCCAGACCACGCAGGCGATCCTCGATGCCATCGCGAGTGGTGAGAAACAGCACGGGCGTTGCGCCGAGCTTGCGGATCTGTTGCAACAACTGCCAGCCGTTGAGCCCCGGCAGCATGACGTCGAGGATGATCATCTCGTACTCACCGGACTCGATGAAACGCCGCCCGTCCATGCCATTGACGGCCACATCCACCGTATAGCTGGCCTCGCTCAAGCCCTTGGCAAGCCGTTCGGCGACCTCGGGTTCGTCTTCCACTAGCAACACACGCATGGCACACCTCAATTGTCGTCCTGACAGGCTAGGCGCCTTCGCGAGGAAAGCCCACCCCTAAAAGATCGCCAGCTCGCGCAACCGCTCGACATCAAGGATTTCAATCTCGCCATAACCAAGCTTCAAAATGCCCTGCCCCTGAAGATCCTTGAGGATTTGATTGGTGGTCTGGCGCGATAACGACAACATCGACGCCAACTGCTCCTGGGGCAGTTGCAGGACGCGGCGCGGCGGGTCGATCTCGCCGTAGCCCTGAGCGATCATCAGCAAACGGTGCGCCAGCCGCGTCGGGGCGGGCATCAGGCTTAGTTGTTCGAGATAGATAAAGGTCAGGCGCAGCTTCTGGCTCATCAACAAGGCCAGTTGCCGCCAGTGCTCCGGTTGCTCGGCGAGTAGCGCCAGCAGCGCAGCCTGCGGGATGTGCAGCAGGGTGCACTGGCCCAGGCCGAATGCATCATGGGTGCGCGCCTGGCCGTCGAACAGGCAGATTTCGCCGAACCAGTGCGGCGCTTCCACCACGCTGAGCAACGCCTCCTTGCCCTGCTCACTCACCGCGCCTATGCGCACCGCGCCCTCAAGCACCGCGTACAGGCCACAAGGCGGATCACCGCGCTGGAACAGGCGCTGGCCCGGTGACAAGCGCCGTACCCGGGCAACGGACAGCAGACTATCCTGTAGAGAAACAGGCAAATGGCTGAACCACTGACCGCGCATCAGGCATGGGCGCCAGACCTGCATATCCATGAAAACTCCTAGAGATTGTCGCCTGGCTGACAGAGCGTGAAGTGGCCCCGGGGCATGATCCATCAACCCACAGGAGAACAACAATGAAAAGCCTCGTCGACCACCTCAGTCAATACGCCGCCTACCATCGCGACCCACGCAACATTGCCACTCACTTCATCGGTATTCCGCTGATCATGGTCGCCGTGGCCGTTCTGCTGTCGCGTCCGCAATGGGGCGCTGGCTGGCTTTCACCGGCGGTGCTGGTGTCGCTGGCCTCGGCGTGGTTCTACCTGCGCCTGGAATTGCGCCTCGGCGTGGTGATGACGGTGTTGCTTGGGTTGAGTGTATGGCTCGGGTACGTGTTGGCCCAACAAAGCACGATGGTGTGGTTGAGCAGCGGCCTGGCGATGTTTGTGATCGGCTGGGTGATCCAGTTTGTCGGCCATCACTACGAAGGGCGCAAACCGGCATTTGTCGATGACGTGACGGGGCTGATTGTCGGCCCGTTGTTCGTGGTGGCTGAACTGGCGTTCCTGCTGGGGATGCGCCTTGAGCTCAAGGAGCAGATCGAGGCGCGGGCAGGCGGAGTGCGGGTCAATCGCAAAAACGCAGCGGCCTGAAAGGTCTGTAGGAGCCGGCTTGCTGGCGATTGCGGTGAGCATGACACACCGCGTTATCGCTGATCGCTGGCAAGCCAGCTCCTTGTCTGTTGCCAGACTTTAGATGTTGGCGACTTTCTGCCAGACCTTGGGCTTGAAGAACAACGTCTCGCCCTTGGCCAGTCCGATCAGGCTGTCGTGATCCTTCACCACTTCGGCCTCGATCAAATCACTCTGCCCTTCGACCTTCAGCGTCACCCGCGTCGTCGCGCCCAGCGGGCGGATATCGCGCACTTGCGCCGCATGGTGGTCTTCCAGTTCATGCCGCGACAACGACACCTCGTGCGGGCGGAACAGCACGTGCTTGTCCTCGCCCAGGTGCAGACGGTTGGAATCGCCAAGGAAGTGATAAACGAAATCGCTCGCCGGGTTCTCGTAAACGTCGCCCGGTGAGCCGATCTGTTCGATCACGCCCTTGTTCATCACCACGATGCGGTCGGCGACTTCCATTGCTTCTTCCTGATCGTGGGTCACAAACACCGAAGTCAGGTTGATGTCTTCGTGCAGGCGCGCCAGCCAGCGGCGCAGTTCCTTGCGGACCTTGGCATCGAGGGCGCCGAAGGGTTCGTCGAGCAACAGTACTTTCGGTTCCACCGCCAGGGCCCGGGCCAGGGCAATACGCTGACGCTGGCCGCCGGACAGTTGCTCCGGGTAGCGATCCGACAGCCAATCGAGCTGCACCATGTTCAGCAGTTCATGAACCTTTGCCGCGATCTGGCTTTCGCTTGGGCGCTGATTCTTCGGCTTCATGCGTAGGCCGAAGGCGACGTTGTCGAACACCGTCATGTGGCGGAACAAGGCGTAATGCTGGAACACGAAACCGACGTTGCGATCACGCACGTCGTGCCCGGAGACGTCTTCACCGTGAAACACGATGTTGCCCTGATCCGGGGTTTCCAGACCGGCGATGATCCGCAGCAGCGTGGTCTTGCCGCAACCCGACGGGCCCAGCAGCGCCACGAGTTCGCCGCTCTGGATGTCCAGGCTGATGTTGTCCAGGGCCTTGAACGCGTTGAAATTCTTGCTGACGTTACGCACTTCGATCGACATGAATTATTCCTCCGCGGCGCTGGTGCGCAGGCGGTTAATACGGTTTTCGCTCCACTGCTTGAGCAGCAGGATGAAGAGCGCCAGGATCAGCAACAGGCTCGCCACGGCGAACGCGGCCACGTGGTTGTATTCGTTGTAGAGGATCTCGACGTGCAGCGGCAGGGTGTTGGTCACCCCGCGAATGTGCCCGGAAACCACCGACACCGCACCGAATTCACCCATGGCCCGGGCGGTGCACAGCACCACGCCGTAGATCAGGCCCCATTTGATGTTGGGTACGGTGACATGCCAGAACATCTGCCAGCCATTGGCCCCGAGCAGGCGCGCGGCCTCTTCCTCCTGGGTGCCCTGTTCCTGCATCAGCGGAATCAACTCGCGGGCCACGAACGGTACGGTGACGAAAATTGTCGCCAGCACGATGCCCGGCAGGGCGAAGACGATCTGGATGTCGTGATCCTGAAGCCACGGCCCGAACAGGCCCTGGGCGCCGAACATCAACACGTAGACCAGGCCCGCGATCACCGGCGACACCGAAAACGGCAGGTCGATCAGCGTCACCAACATGCTCTTGCCGCGGAACGAGTACTTGCTCACACACCACGCGGCACTGACGCCGAATACCAGGTTCAACGGCACCGAAATCAACACGGCGATCACCGTGAGTTTCAGCGCTGACAGTGCATCCGGTTCAAAGATCGCGGTGAAGAACGCACCCAGACCAAGCTTCAGGCCCTGGGACACCACGATAAACAGCGGCAGCAATAGAAACAGCGCAAAAATCAGCCAGCCAAGACCGATCAGGATTCGCCGCGATGTCGCACTGCCACGACGGGCAGCATTCGAGGAAGCGGCAGCAATAGACGATTGGGACATGTTCTGCGCCTCCTTATGGGGTTTCGATGCGCCGCTGCAACAAGTTGATCAGCAGCAACAGGACAAAGGAAACCACCAGCATCAGTACACCAATGGAGGTGGCGCCGGTGTAATCGTACTGGTCGAGCTTGACCATGATCAGCAGCGGCAGAATCTCGGTTTTCATCGGCATGTTGCCGGCGATGAAAATCACCGATCCGTACTCGCCGACCCCGCGGGCAAAGGCCAACGCGAAGCCGGTGAGCCATGCCGGGAGAAGTGCCGGCACCAGAATATGACGGAAAACCTGTAAGGGTTTGGCACCCAGGCACGCCGCCGCTTCTTCCACTTCACGGGGAATATCGGCCAATACTGGCTGTACGGTACGTACCACGAATGGAAGTGTCACAAAAGTGAGGGCAAGGGTGATGCCCAGAGGGGTATAGGCGATCTTGAAGCCCAGATCGGCTGCAAATTGACCAACCAGCCCCGTAGGGGTGTACAGCGCAGTCAGCGCGATACCGGCCACGGCGGTGGGCAATGCGAACGGCAGGTCGATCATTGCGTCGATGACTTTGCGTCCAGGGAAGGTATAGCGCACCAGCACCCAGGCGAGCAGCGTGCCGATGATGCCGTTGATGATCGCGGCATAGAGTGCGGTGCTGAAGCTCAGCTTCAGCGCCGCCAGCACCCGTGGCGCCGAAATGATGGCCCAGAACTGATCCCAGGTTAGTTGGGCGGCATGTATGAACATCGCCGCCAGAGGTATGAGCACAATCAGGCTGAGGTACACCAAGGTGTAGCCCAGCGTCAGCCCGAAGCCGGGTATGACGGGGGAGATACGACGCGACATAAAAGTCCTTGGTTAAAAAGCGATCCGCTAAACCCACCCATGTGGGAGCGGGCTTGCTCGCGAAAGCAGTGTCTCAGTCAACGTAAATGCCGCCTGATACACCGCCTTCGCGAGCAAGCCCGCTCCCACATGCCAAGCACCGTAGCTGACTTGCATTGGGGCTTATGGTGGCTATTTAAGATTACTGTGCCTGGTAGATCTGGTCGAATACTCCGCCGTCATTGAAGAATTTCGGCTGAGCGGTTTTCCAGCCCCCGAAGTCCTTGTCGATGCTCACCAATTCCAGTTTCGGGAACTGCTGGGCGTACTTGGCAGCCACTTCCTTGTCCCTTGGACGATAGAAGTTTTTCGCCGCGATTTCCTGGCCGGCCGGGCTGTACAGGTGCTTGAGGTAGGCTTCGGCGATCTGCTCGTTACCCTTCTTCTCGGCGTTCTTGTCGACCACTGCCACTGGCGGCTCGGCAAGGATCGACAGCGAAGGCACGACGATCTCGAATTTGTCGGCGCCACCATCTTCTTTCAGGGCCAGGAAAGCTTCGTTTTCCCAGGCCAGCAGCACGTCGCCCTGACCATTGTTGACGAAGGTAATGGTTGAGCCGC
Source organism: Pseudomonas sp. GW821-FHT09H03 (assembly GCF_059415945.1). Lineage (NCBI taxonomy): Bacteria > Pseudomonadati > Pseudomonadota > Gammaproteobacteria > Pseudomonadales > Pseudomonadaceae > Pseudomonas > Pseudomonas sp. GW821-FHT09H03. The sequence continues at coordinate 431,604 of NZ_JBWKOF010000002.1, forward strand.
GGGCACCGGTGTCCAGCACGGGTACATGCTTGAACAAGGTTTGCACGTATTGCTTGGCCTTGGCTTCGTCACCGCCGTTGGCTTTGAGGCCATAAGCCCACGCCGCGAGGAAGTTCCAGCGCGCACCACCGGAGGTTTTCGGGTTTGGCGTAATGACCGAGACGTCATTCTTGACCAGGTCACCCCAGTCCTTGATGCCTTTCGGGTTGCCCTTGCGCACCAGGAACACGATGGTGGAGGTATACGGCGTGCTCGCTTCCGGCAGGCGCTTCTGCCAGTCGGCGGGCAGGGTCTTGCCCAATTTGGCGATTTCATCGATATCACCGGCCAGCGCCAGGGTCACCACGTCGGCACGCAAGCCGTCGATCACCGCCCGCCCCTGCTTGCCCGAACCACCGTGGGATTGCTGGATCTTCACGTTGTCACCGGCATGGTCCTTCTGCCAGAACTTGACGAACTCGGCGTTGTAATCCTGATACAGCTCACGAGTCGGGTCATACGACACGTTGAGCAGTTCGTAATCCTTGGCAACCGCGGAACCGGCGAACAGGGCACTGGCCAGGGCGGCCAAAGCGAAATGACGAATCGACGACATGGTGAAAGCTCCTGGAATTCTGGGCGTGATGGCTTTTTCTTATGGGTTGGAAGCGGTTGCCGGCTTACAGATCGTCAGCCTCAGCCCGGCTTGTTGCCCGGCTGCTGCAAACGGAATTTTTCCTTGCGCTCGATCTGAACCACCTGGGCGTTGTGCACGGTGATTTCCACTGCGCCAAAACGCAGGTCACGCAAGGCACTCTGGATTTCACGCAAGATGGTGGCTTCGTCTTGACCGTCAACGCTACGCAGGGATGCGCTCATGGTGCTGCTCCTTCTACTGAGAGATTGCCTGGCAGTGGACGGCACTGCTTGTGGCTTGAGGGCAATAGTAGAGAGGCGCGGATATTCTTAAAAAGACTATTTAAGAATGTTTATATAACCAGAAAACATTATCTGATGGGACAAGGGCTTGCGCAGAAAGAAGGTCAAAAGATCGCGGCCTCAGCCCCCCACACACCGTAGTGCGCACCCTGCAGGAGCTGTCAAAGGCTGCGATCTTTTGGTCTTTTACCGAATCACCGGCGCACGCCCAGCCAAATCATCGAAGAAACTGTTCAATAAATAGCCACTGAGCTGCAGCCAAACCACAGATAGCAACAGATAAAGCAGCGTTGCGAGCAAGGCAGCGCGATAGGTGGCAGACATCCGGCGATCGATGCCCCTACAAAAAAGTGGGAATTATAAATAAAAGACACATCCAGCCACTCTTATCTGAAAGGGTGACTGGTTTTCTCTGTGGGCTTAGTGATAATGCAATGGCTGTCTTTTTCTTTATCGAGGGCCCTATAGCCTATGTGGTACGAAGGTTTTCTTGGCTTGTCGCCCTGGTCTCTGGTGGCAGTCACCCTGCTGATGACCCACGTCACGATCATCGCCGTCACGGTCTACCTGCATCGTTACTCCGCCCATCGCTCCCTTGAGCTGAATGGGGGCCTCAAGCATTTCTTCCGTTTCTGGCTGTGGCTGACCACGGCGCAGAACACCCGCGAGTGGACCGCCATCCATCGCAAGCATCACGCCAAATGCGAAACCGTCGATGACCCGCACAGCCCGGTCATCAAGGGCCTGTCGACCGTTCTGCGCAAAGGCGCAGAGCTGTACCGCGCCGAAGCGGAAAACCCCGAGACCCTGCGCATCTACGGCAAAAACTGTCCCGAAGACTGGATCGAGCGCAATCTCTACAGCCGTTTCCCGCTGCTGGGCATCGCGATCATGGGCGTTATCGACCTGCTGCTGTTCGGCACCATCGGTATCACCATCTGGGCGATCCAGATGATGTGGATTCCGGTATGGGCCGCCGGCGTGGTCAATGGCCTGGGACATGCCGTCGGCTACCGCAACTTCGAATGCCGGGATGCGGCGACCAACCTGGTGCCATGGGGCATCCTGATTGGCGGTGAAGAACTGCATAACAACCATCACACCTATCCCAATTCGGCAAAACTGTCGGTGAAGAAATGGGAGTTCGACCTCGGCTGGGCCTGGATCAAAGTCTTCAGCTTTCTGCGCCTGGCCAAAGTCCAGCGGGTTGCGCCGATTGCCCACCGCGTCGAAGGCAAAGGCAGCCTGGACATGGATACCGCCATGGCGATCCTGAACAACCGCTTCCAGATCATGGCCCAGTACCGCAAGCTGGTGATCGGCCCACTGGTCAAGCAAGAGCTTGAAAAAGTCGATCATTCGGTGCGCCACCAGTTCCACCGGGCCAAACGCCTGCTCTCGCGGGAAACCAGCCTGCTGGATGACAAACACCACGTGCGCATCCAGAACATGCTCGAGCACAGTCATGCACTGAAGGTGATTTACGAGAAACGCCTGGCCCTGCAGCAGATCTGGGTCAAGACCAGCTCAAATGGTCACGACATGCTCGCCGCCATCAAGGATTGGGTACACGAAGCCGAGGCCAGCGGGATTCAATCCCTGCGCGACTTCGCGGATCAGCTGAAGACCTATTCGCTGCGCCCTAACGCTGCTTGACTGTAACGAGGTCGCTGAACTGGCGCCCCCGGCCAAACCCGACATTAAACCTTTGTGGGAGTGAGCTTGCTCGCTCTCACAAAGGTTTGTGCTTGATCATTTTTTGCGCAAGCGCATCAACTCAGGCAAACCAATCTTGAGCAGGCGCGCCGTCCGGCTCGTTGCCAACGCTTCGACGCCCTCATGCTCGGTCAGACGCGCCAACTGCGCCGCCACGTTCATCACCAGCGCTTCACGCGAGTAAACCCCGCCACCGAGCTGATAGGCCGCTGCAATCAGCTCTCGCAGTTCCAGCGGCAGGCGCCAGCGAGTACGCAGCCCCGAGCCGTAGGCCGCAGCAAAATGCGCCAAGGCTTCACCCACTTCCTCCCGCTCGTCCAGCTCACCACCCGCCTGCTGCCATTCCTGCAAGCAGCGCAGCAACGCCAGATCACCGAGGCGATGCAACATGCCTGCGCAATAACAGCGCTCCTGATCCAGATCGAGCAGGCGCGCCAGCGTGCGCGCGTATTCGGCGGTATGCAGCGACAACTCCCAATAGCGCTCGGCATAGTCAGCCAGGCAGGGATCGCTGAGCCGGGCGCTGCGCTTGAGTGCCAGCCCGAGGATCAGGTTCATGCTTTGCCCGGTACCCAGGCGATGCAGTGCCTGGGCCAGGGTTTGCACGGCGCCACCCTGGTGCTGGGCGGCGCTGTTGGCGGCCGCTATCAGCACAGCGGTAACTTGTGGATCCGTACGGACTTCGTCTTCCAACACCGTCAGATCGAGCCCCCCGGGATTGAGACTGCGCTTGACCGCCAACTGCACGTCAGTCATCAACGGCGCCCCCTCCGCCAGTTCGCGCCGACGCTCCAGGTACACCGACAGCGTCATGCCCGGCGCCAGCGACGGAACCTCGCACGACACCTCGACGCCAGCATTGAGCAGCAAGCCCTGCAGCCGCCGGGTCAGGCTTTCCATGTTCAGGGGTTTGGTTAGGTAGGCCGTTGGTGCCAACGGCAAGGCTTCGCGCACACTGGCGCTATCGGCGCGCCCGCTCATCAGGATGAAGGGCAAAGGCGGCTGGCGTTTGCGCTGGCGGATGTTGCGCAGGACGTTCAGGCCATCGACGCCGGGCAGCTCCCAGTCGGCGATCACCAGGTCATAGGGATTGGCCGCCAACAGTTCCAACGCCTGCTGACCATCGACGCACAGGTCCAGCCGCACATCGCAACGCACGCTCAAAAGCACTTCCTTGAGCAGATCGCGGGACCAGGGGTCGGCCTCGGCGATCAGTACTCTTGGCACCGCAGGTAAAATGACACTTGTCATACTAGCGCTCCCTGGCAATGCCTGAACCTTAGCCAATGGCGGCCATTCGTTACAGCGCCAATCCACCCGTTGTGATTCAAGGGACGAAAAAAAACCCGCCGAAGCGGGTTTTTGTCGACCGGGTCACACTCGAAGATCAAAGCTCGGAGAAGCACTCTTCGATGATCGCCAGGCCTTTGTCCAGTTGCTCGTCCGGCGAAGTCAGCGGTACCAGGACGCGCAGAACGTTGCCGTAGGTGCCGCAGGACAGCAGGATCAGACCCTTGTCGCGAGCCTTGGCCACAACGGACGCCACCGCTGCAGCGTTTGGCTTGTGGGTGTCGCCGTCTTCGAACAGCTCGACCGCGATCATTGCGCCCAGGGCACGGACTTCGCCGATTACCGGGTATTTGGCCTGGATGGCTTTGAGGCCAGTGACCAGACGCTCGCCGACGGCCTTGCAGCGGTCCAGCAGGTGCTCTTCTTCGAACACTTCCATCACTGCCAATGCAGCGGCGCAAGCGATCGGGCTACCGGCGTAGGTGCCGCCCAGGCCGCCTGGAGCAATGGCGTCCATGTATTCGGCCTTGCCGCACACACCGGCCAGCGGGAAGCCACCAGCGATGGATTTGGCGAAGGTGGTCAGGTCGGCAGCAACGCCCATCTGTTCCATGGCGAAGAAAGTACCGGTACGGCCAGCGCCGGTCTGTACTTCGTCAGCGATCAGCAGGATGCCGTGCTGGTCGCACAGGGCACGCAGACGCTTCATGAACTCTTTTGGCGCGACGTAAAAACCACCTTCGCCCTGAACCGGCTCGATGATGATGGCAGCGATGTCACGCGGCTCGGCGTCGTTCTTGAAGATGCGCTCGATGCTGGCGATCGAATCGTCGATGCTCACACCGTGCAGTTCGTTCGGGTACAGCGCGCGGAATACGCCGCCTGGCATCAGGCCCATGCCGGCCGAGTAAGGCACGACTTTACCGGTCAGGCCCAGGGTCATCATGGTGCGACCGTGGTAAGCGCCGGTGAAGGCGATCACGCCAGCACGGCCAGTGGCGGCACGGGCGATCTTGATGGAGTTTTCCACGGCTTCGGAGCCGGTGGTGACCAGCAGGGTTTTCTTGGCGAAATCACCCGGAACTTTGGCGTTCACTTTTTCACACACTTCCACGTACGGTTCGTACGCCAGTACCTGGAAGCAAGTGTGGGTCAGTTTGTTCAACTGCTCGGTCACGGCGGCGATGATTTTCGGGTGCACGTGGCCGGTGTTCAGTACAGCGATGCCGCCGGCGAAGTCGATGAACTCACGACCTTCAACGTCAGTCACGGTAGCGTTCTTCGCCGACTCGGCGAAGATCGGGTGAATCTGGCCAACACCACGTGGAACTGCATTGGTACGGCGGGCCATCAAAGAAGCGTTAGTCTTGCTCATTACATTCCTCATTCGCCGCTCATCGGTCGGCGTGGTTCAAGGATTAAGCGGCGGGAAGGTGACTAAGGCAGCATGCGATGATCGACTGCCACAGTTTTCCCCGCCACAGAGAAAGTTCCGTTTGAAGCACGCAAAGGGTCAGCGCTCTCGTGCCCTTTGCGTTTCAAGCAATGCCCTGCCGGGCTGATGTCTTGCGAGCTTAGATGCCCAGGCAGAGGTATTTGATTTCCAGGTAATCTTCGATGCCGTACTTGGAGCCTTCACGGCCCAGGCCCGAGGCCTTGATGCCGCCGAATGGCGCGACTTCGTTGGAGATCAGCCCGGTGTTGACGCCAACCATGCCATATTCCAGGGCCTCGGCCACGCGGAACACACGACCCAGGTCGCGAGCATAGAAGTACGAGGCCAGACCGAATTCGGTGTCGTTGGACATCGCGATCACGTCGGCTTCGTCTTTGAAGCGGAACAGCGGCGCCAATGGACCGAAGGTTTCTTCCTTGGCTACGGCAGCGTGGTTTGGCACGTTGGTCAGGATGGTCGGCTCGAAGAAGTTGCCTTCCATCGGCTTGCCGCCGGACAACACGGTGGCGCCTTTGGAAACGGCGTCAGCGATGTGCTCTTGCACCTTGGCCACGGCTTTTTCGTCGATCAGCGGACCGGTGGTGGTGCCGTCTTCCAGACCGTTGCCGATCTTGAGCTTGGCCACAGCCACTTTCAGCTTCTCGGCGAACGCGTCATAGACCGAATCCTGAATGTACAGGCGGTTGGCGCAGACGCAGGTCTGGCCGTTGTTGCGGTATTTGGAAATGATCGCGCCTTCGACGGCCTTATCCAGATCCGCGTCGTCGAACACGATGAACGGCGCGTTGCCACCCAGCTCCAGGGACACTTTCTTGATGTCCTTGGCGCATTCCGACATCAGCTGACGACCGATTTCAGTCGAACCGGTGAAGGACAGCTTGCGCACGATCGGGTTGCTGGTCAGCTCGCTGCCGATGTCCCCGGCGCTGCCGGAAACAACGCTGAAAACGCCAGCCGGGATACCGGCACGCTGGGCCAGTTCAGCCAGGGCGAAAGCGGAGAACGGAGTCTGCGAAGCAGGCTTGAGCACCATGGTGCAACCGGCGGCGAGGGCCGGGCCGGCTTTTCGGGTGATCATTGCAGCCGGGAAGTTCCACGGGGTGATGGCAGCAGTCACGCCGATCGGCTGCTTGATCACGATCAGGCGCTTGTCTGGCTGGTGGCCCGGAATCACGTCACCGTAGATGCGCTTGGCTTCTTCGGCGAACCATTCGATAAAGGAAGCGGCGTAAACGATTTCGCCCTTGGCTTCGGCCAGTGGCTTGCCTTGTTCCATGGTCATCAGGCGCGCCAGGTCGTCCTGATTCTCGATGATCAGTTCGAACCAGCGACGCAGCTTGTTCGCGCGTTCCTTGGCGGTCAGTGCACGCCAGGCCGGCAGCGCCTTGTCAGCGGCTTCGATTGCACGACGGGTTTCGACAGCGCCCATTTTTGGCACAGTACCCAGAATTTCGCCCGTTGCCGGGTTGTTGACCTTGATCGTCTGACCATTGTCCGCATCGACCCAAGCGCCATCAATGAAGGCTTGCTGGCGGAACAACTGGGTGTCTTTAAGCTGCATGTCGGCTTTCCTTAACAGCACCGCAATAAATGCGGAGCAAATTATGATTGTAGAAAGGCGCCTCGATAGGCTGCCGTCAGGGAAATCATTCACCGGGCTGAAGCACATAAATAGCGCACGCAATGAACTCGCGCGGTTCAGCACCCAGACAAGAGCGTTTGAAATCTCAAACGAATCCTAGGATCAAAGGGGGTAAAGGACAATAGCCTGTTCGAAAAAAAGAACGAAAACGACGCTTTTGCCCCATTTTTTCTGATCAGCGTAGCAAACGCCTGTGACAGCTTCGAAAAACACAGGCGATTCAGCAGCATGGACGCCCGCAGTGCATATGAGTATCATGGCGCCCGCTGCACCAGTAGCTCAGCTGGATAGAGTACTGCCCTCCGAAGGCAGGGGTCGTGGGTTCGAATCCCGCCTGGTGCACCATACGTAGAAACGAGAAAGCCTCAGATCTTAGGGTCTGGGGCTTTTTCGTTTCTGGTTACTTACGCAAACGCGGGGCATCGACCCATCACCGGCTTCGCGTTATTGCCTACCTCTGAAAGAGGGCGAGGCTCACCAGTGGTTACGACTTCAATTCGCTGGGCGTGTGCGTCTTGAGCCAGTCGGCCAGTGCTGCGTTCATTCGTGTTTGCCAGCCTGGCCCCGAGGCCTTGAACTGCGCCAGCACGTCCGCTTCAAGCCGAATCGTTATCCGCTCGCGCACAACCTCTGCCTTGGGCCTGCCGCGCCGAACAAGTCGAGCGCCCTTGAATTCGTCGGCGCGTTCAAAGAAAGAGTCCGCGAGTTCCGGTGCATCATCTGGATCAACCCGGACGGCTTCGGTACTGGATTTGTTCGCGCTCAATGGCTTTCCTCATAGAGATGATGCGGCGAGCCTCGCCGCGAGGTGTCCAGACCATTACGACCATTCGGCCGATCAACAAACCAACGGTGATAAAGCGGACCTCTCCGTATTCCTGTCGCGTGTCTTCGGCGGTGAAATGGTGGCCGGCACAGACGGCAGCAGCATCGGCAAAATCAACACCGCGCTCGAGCAGGGTTTTGTCACGCTTAGCAGGATCGAAGATTATTTGCATGCTTTATTGTATGTACAATAAATATGACATACAAGATATAGCGTCATGACACTAATCTGACTTCCTGCGCTGCGACAATATCTGAGGTTTGACAACTGCAACCCTAGTAAAATCGCCAACCGGTCCTACACACGGGTAGCGGGTTAACAAAAAAAAAACCGCCGAAGCGGTTTTTTTATTCTGTAGTCCAGTCGAATTCGTCGTACTCATCATCGTCCTCGTCGTCCTCGAAAAACTCCTCTTCAAGGTCGTCGTCTTCAACAACGTCTTCTTCCGGCTGATTCAGCAGAAAATCCTTGCGACTCTCGGTAATCGCTCGCCGCAGTTCCTCACCCTTTTTCGGGCAGTTGAGCATTTGGGCGATGCGGTCGATTTTTTTTGCCACGGCATCCTCCAACGCATCGACTATGGCTCGATAGTGCGCGCTTTCGGGCCTGGATGCCAAATCGCCGCGCTTAACGCAGAAAAAATCTTCAGCGGTGATAACGCCGCACTACGCTGCTGTTTCGCAGCACATGACCTTTTATTTTTTCCAGCAGCTGCGCGCGGGTCAGGCCGGCGGGCAAGGCGTCCGGGGTAAGGTCCAAGGCATAAATCTGGATGATGTAGTGGTGAGCGCTGTCACCCACTGGCGGGCACGGGCCGACGTAACCGGTGGTGTTCTTGCTGTTGGTGCCGCCGATGCCCTCCAGCGCGGATTTTGCCCCTGCACCGGCCGGGATCTGTTGCGTGGTGGGCTTGATGCCGTAATGAACCCAGTGATCGACACCCTGGCCTTTCTGGCCGTCGGGGTCATGCATGACGATGGCATAGCTGCGGGTGCCTGCCGGGCCGGCGTTCCAGTTGAGCGCCGGGGAAACGTTGTGTCCGCCACAGCCGGCGGCATCGCTGGCGGCCGCCGCCGTGAACAAACGGTCATCCGATACACCAGGGATGTTCAGGGTGAATCGTTCCTGAGCCTGTGCCGGAAATTGCACGCAAAGAGCGACAGCCAACGCCGCAAGCCAAGGGTTCAATGAGGTCGATCGGGTCATACCGGAGCACCTTGTGCGTGTTGGGCCGTCGTCGGCGTGCAAACTATAGCCGGACCGTTCACGCCGTGGCACTGGGATTTCACTGAACCTCATGGTTGGGTCCAGACTCATAATTGAAACGTCTGCCCGCAGAGCGTTTCGTTGCCTGCGATGAAGAACGGGCCATGGTCTTGCTGGCGCAACGGAAGAAACAGCCATTGCCGACAGACGAGGCGTGGCGGGTGGTTCGCCGATAAGTATTGCGCGCACCAGCTCCCCGTAGGAGCTGCCGCAGGCTGCGATCTTTTGATCTTTTAAAAGTAAAGATCGCAGCCTGCGGCACTCCTACACAGGCCAGCCCAACGTTTATTGCAGCTCGCCGACACCACCGACTTTGCTCATGACGAAAGCGGCGAACTCTTCAACGGTCATTTTCTGGCCATTGAACTCCACTTGGTTGTTGGCGTAGTGCAACTTGGTGACGATGTTAGTCCCGTCCAGTTTCGCCAACTGCGAACCGACCGCCATGCTGCTGAACATGTCCGCGGTGGCAGTGGCCTGATCGGCAATCAACTTGACGTCGGTCTGGCCGTCGAGTTGCGACTGCAGCGAGAGCACATCAACCAGCATGGGTTTGGACACTTGCAGATTGAAGTCCAGCAACGCGATCAGTTGTCGGACCAACTGATCGGTCGGCAGGTCGATCGCTTGTGGCTTGGTCAGGTCGAGCACCAGGTTGGCGCGGCTTTCACCGTTGGTGGTCTTGAACGACAGATTTTCCAGGGCAACCTGAGGACCTGCCGCCAGAACTTTTTCCAGACTGGACTTGAGCAGTGCCTCTTCGGCTTCGGTCAGTTGCAACTCCGGTGCCGGCAGCCCGGCTGCGATCGCTTCGGAGGCAGCCCTTTCATAGGGTTGCAGCTTGCTCTGATACACCTGCATCAACGACAGGGTTGCCGGAATGTCGAGGTTCTTCAGGCTCATGGCCATGGCCGCGGAACCGACGGCCTTGCCGTTCAGGGATACTTCGCCGACCTTGTAATCGGCACGCCCCGAGGCATTGGTGCCGGATTCTTCGGTCAGGTTCTTCATTTCGAACTTCTTGAAGTCGAGCACCGACTGCTTGGTGCCAAAGGTCGATTTGCCACTGGCCAGTTCCAGCACGTTCTCGCCGACATAGAAACCGTAAGTGCTTTTTGTCAGGTTGCTGGCCAGGGTCAGGCCGTTCAGCTCGACTTGCACCGGTGCCTGATCTTCGGAAACGGTGATCAGTTTTAGGCTGTCCATGTAGCCATCGGCCTTGACCTTTTTCGCTTGCGCGCTGGCAGCGACGTCGATGCTCAGGCCGGAGAACTTCATGCTGGATTTTTCATCCAGGGCCATTTCCAGTGGCTGCAATTGCAGTGTGCCGTTGGTGGCGTTGTCGTAGCCGATGTTGACCACGCCGGTCAGGGGCGATTTGTCCTTGGCGGCGGCAAACCACTTCTCGGTGAGCGGGGTCTTTTCCAGTTCATAGTGACTGGTCGCCATGACCGGCAACCATTTCAGTGACATCAGTCGCGAGAACGGCAGCGGGCCGTGTTCGATGTGGTCGACGAACTGCAACTCGAGTGGTGTTTCACCGAACATTTCGCCTTCGCCCTTGAGGCGGTAGTGCGCAGTACTGCTGAAGACATGACGTTCCAGCGACACCAGTTCCAGCGACGCCGTACCGTTGGAACCGACCATCGCGGCTTGCAGCTCTTTGTTGGCATCCGCGATCGAGGTGTTGAGCACGCCTTCGAGTTTGCTGCCGGTAAACCATGCACCGCCGGCGCTGATGGCTCCGATGACAACAACTATCCCCAGAAGCACGCCTGCTGATTTATTCATGTATGACCCGTTCAATGTCCGTTGCTGAAGGTGTCGTCTTCCCTGCCCCCATGACGGGTTGCGGTCACGACTGCGCTGAAAGTGGGGTGCAGATTAGCATCAGGCGCGTTGAGCGGCCCAATGATTAACGGTGAAAGAGTGTCTTTGGGTTGGTCATCAAAAGCAGAGAATTGCGGTGGATGTTCTGGCGCCTTCGCGAGCAAGCCCGCTCCCACATTGGAATGCGATCTCCTGTGGGAGCGGGCTTGCTCGCGAAGGCGTCAGAACAGCCAAAACAAAATCAGGAATAGTGGACTTCGATTTCATCCAGTTGATGATCAAAGCTCTTGAGCCGCGCAGTCCAGGTGTACACCAACACCTCGAAGTCGCGATTGATCACCGCCCCGCCCGTCACTTCGGCGCGGGGGTCGCAGAAGTCCAGTTGATAACGTTCACGGGCCATGGCCGTGGCGACATCGGCCAGTTCCCGGGCATTGCTGAGCCAGTGCCGACCGTCGTCAGCCACTTGCCTGTCGAGCGCCAGGCATTGTTTTTTCAGGGTCTCGAGGCTTTTCTCCAGCGGCGTGCCGGTCAGTTCCCCCATGACCTCCTGAAACGTACGCCCAGGTTGCCAGTAACTGCCCCAGAAATAGCGGTCGAACACCGTTTCGACACGGCGCAGCGCAACCTTGGTGTCCCAGATCAGCACCAGCGTCTTGCCTTGTTCAAGCTGTCTTTTTTTGGTGCGTTGATTCTGGACCGACGCCCAGGCCACCACCGCAATGGACATGACCGCGATCAGCGCGATGGCACTATCGAGAAAGGCCAGCGCCTTATCAATCTGGTCAGCCAGCATGATGCCGTAGAAATAGGTCGCCGAAAGCAGCACTAACACCACCACGGCACACCAGAAGCCGAGAGCATAAGGGTTTTTCATTATTGGTTTCCCCATGACCTGCGCGAGCTTTGTGCAATAAAAGGGCGCTTTGCACGGGGCGCCCTTCCAACACTTCAAAGCATAGCAACGGCCTCAGGGTTTGCCGGGGTTCGACGCTTGCGTTCGTCCGCTTTCCCAGCCGCCGCCCAAGGCGAGGAACAGATCGATCTGGCTCATCGCAACTTGCGTGTTCGCAGCAGCCAGTTGCGCCGTGACATCGGTGTAGGTGCGGGTCGCTTGCAGGTCCGCCAGGAACGACTCGCGGCCGGCCTGAAAGAAGCGGTGAGTCTGATCGGCGGCCAGTTGCGCCGATTGCGCGGCATCGGCCAGGGCATCGCGACGTTGCAACAACGCCGAGTACTGGGCCAGGCCGGTCTGGGTTTCACGAATAGCGTTGAGCACCACGCCGTCGAAGTGCGCCAGGTAACCCTGGGTCGCGGCTTCCGCCTCGCGGATTCGCGCCCGCGCGCCATTGGTCGGCACGTTCCAGGTCAGGGATGGGCCGAAGCCCCAGCGGTTGGTGGACGGTTCGCCGAGGTTCTCCAGGAGACCGACGGTGCCCACGGTCGCGCCGATGCTGATATTGGGGTACAGCTCGCCAGTGGCAACGCCGATGTCGGCTGTTGCGGCAGCCAGTTGGCGCTCGGCCTGGCGTACGTCCGGACGGCGTTTGAGCAACGCGGCGCCATCGCCCACCGGCACCAGTTGCGCGATTTTCGGCAGCTCGGCACAGGTCGCGGTTCCAGCGGGTAATTGATCCACCGGCTTGGCCAGCAGCATCGACAAACGGTAAAGCCCGGCCTGACGCGCCGCTTCGTAACGCGGCAGGTCGGCGCGAAGTGATTTGAACTGGGTTTGTGAACGAGTCACCTGGGTTTCGTCGCCGCGCCCGGCGTCGCGCAAGCGCTGGATCAGCGAGGTGCTCTGGGCTTGCAGCTCGAGGGAGTGCTCGGCGATCTCGCGCTCTTCGTTGGCTGCGCAAACCTGGGTGTAAGCGCGCACTACATCCGCCACCAGCGTGATGCGTGCAGTATCGGCCGCGGCTTGCGTCGCATCGGCATTGGCCTTGGCCGCTTCGATGCCGCGTTGCAGCGTGCCGAACAGGTCGAACTGGTACGACGCACTGATGCCGATGTCGCCGATGTTGGCCACCGGCACTTTTTCCGGCAGCAGGAAGGCTTCACCGGATTCCTGCAAACGCTGGGCACCCATTTTCACGCCGCCGCTCCAGCCACCCATGGCTTGCGCCTCGTCGACCTGGGCGCGAGCCCGCAACAGTCTGGCCGCCGCCACCCGCAAATCGGTGTTGGAAGCCATGGCCTGCTGCACCAATTGATCGAGCCGCGGGTCTCGGTACAAGCGCCACCAATCGGCCGGCACGGGTGCGGAAACCACGGCTTTAGCATCCTTTGCCAGATCACTTTGCAGGTCTTTGCGCTGAATGGCCGCTTCCGTGGGCAAGTGATAATCCGGCCCGACCACCTGACACGCCGAGAGCAACAGGCCTAACCCGACGACGGCCAAACCCGAGGCCTTGCTCATTGCGCAGGCTCCCGATTGTTGTCATCGATGATTGATACTGTCGCGGTGCGACCGGCGATCATGCGGAAATCCTCCGGCACGTCATCGAAGGCGATCCGCACCGGAATCCGCTGGGCCAGACGCACCCAGCTGAACGCCGGATTGACGTTGGGCAGCAGGTTATTGCCGCTGGTGCGATCCCGGTCTTCGATGCCGGCGACAATGCTCTCCACGTGCCCGCGCAGGCGCGCACTGTCGCCAACCACGCGGATATCGACGCTCTGGCCGATATGAATACCACCCAGTTTGGTTTCTTCGAAGTAGCCATCTATGTGGAACGAATTGCTGTCGACCACCGACAACACCGGCCGCCCGGCGCTGACGAACTCCTGGACTCGCGGAGCACGGTCGTTGACGTAGCCGTCCACCGGGCTGCGGACCACCGAACGGTCGAGGTTCAGTTGCGCGCTGTCCACTGCCACCTGGGCTTCCATCAACGCCACTTGGGCGCGGGCGACCCGGGACTGACTTTCCTCCAGTTGCTCACCCGGCACCAGATTGCCCAGCCCCTTGTTGCGCTTGGCCTCACGCTGGGCCTGGGCGAGGGTTTCTTCGCGATCGGCGACCGCTGCCTTGGCCTGACGCAGCGCCAGCTTGAAACGGTCCGGATCGATGCTGAACAGCACTTGGCCACGTTTGACCAATTGGTTATCGCGCACTTCTACTTGCTGGATCAGCCCGGACACATCCGGGGCGATTTGCACGACGTCGGCACGAATGTGCCCGTCGCGGGTCCAGGGCGCGAACATGTAATACATCACCATGCGCCACACCACGAAAACGGCGAAGCTCACGATCAACAGGGTCAGCACCACGCGACCAAAAGTCAGGAACGGTTTTTTCATGTCATCAGGTATCGACTGAGTGAGTCCACGGCGCCAAGCAGCAAGGCGTAGAGAGCCACGTTGAACAATGCCCGGTGCCAGACCAGACGGTAAAAGTGCAGGCGCGTCAGCACCCCGTGCACCAACAGGTACAACACGTACGTAATGCCCATCAGTACCAGCAGCGTCGGCAGGAACACCCCGTTGATATCCAGATCACCGATCATAAAGGCGCTCCATCGATGCCATGGGGAAGCGGTTCTTCAGGTTCGGCAGAGCCGACGAATTCGACACCTGGCAGCAATGCCAGGCGCAGGCCGCTCAAGGCGTGCAGCAGATGCCGACGGGTTTCGTCATCGCCCGCTCCACCAAGGGCGCGACGGGTGCGGTCGAGGGTCATCAGCAACGGGCCAGGTGCCGGCAAGCGCTCGCCGGCCTTGAGGCACGCCTTGAAGTAGTCGCCCACTTCGCTCACCACCTGACGCAACATTACTTGCGGCACACCAGGAACACGCGGTGAATAGGCGAGCAAATCCAGCAGATTCAACGCCACCCGTACTTCCCGCAGCGCAATGCCGGTGTCCTGACCCGTCATGGCCAGGCGTGGCAAATGCTGCATCAGTCGATCGAGCATCTGCACGCCCAACTGCCGATGCTCGGCCAGCGTCGCCGGTTTGCTGAGACTGACGATATCGCGCCAGCTGAATCGGGTCAGGCGCTTGGCTGCCAGCTCGGCCCCGAAAGGCCGGGCGATCAACGTCCAGATGAACGCGAACAGCAAGCCCATTGGACCGGCCAGGTTGGAGTTGACGAAGCTGAGGAAGTCCGCGTCGTAGGCGCCCTGGATACTGATGAAAGACGACGTGTTGACCAGGGTCAGCAGCATGCCCAGATAGAACTGCGGCTTGACGGTCAGAGTGCCGATACAAATGAACGGCACGGCAAACGCCAGCACCAGCATCGGAAAGTCATGCAGGTTGGGCAGGACCAGAAACAGGTAGAGGCTGGCGAACACCACCGAGATCGCCGTCCAGAAAAAGAACCGGTAAATCTGCGGCGCCGGGTCATCCATCGAGGCGAAAAAACTGCACGCCACCGCCGCCAGAATCACGGCGCCGCCGCCGTCGGTCCAGCCCAGCAGGATCCACAAGACCGAGGCGACAATAATTGCAGTGACGGTGGAAACAGCGGAATAGAGCATCAAGCCGCGATCCAGGAACGGGGTCAGCCGCCCCAGGCGCCAATGTCGATACACCGCGCGCCAGTTGTCCTGGCTGTCGCACTGGATGGCGTATTGCAGGCTGCGACAGTCCTGCCATAAATCAACCCATTCGCCGAGGCGGTAAATGGCATTGGAGAGCAGCAGTTGCTTACGGTCATCCAGCGCTTCGGGACCCGGCTGTTGGGCCTCCAGTTGATCTTTGAGGGCTTGCCAGCGACTCGGGTCGGCATCCTTGTGCTCCAGCCATTCGCTGGCAGCGGCCGCCAGAGGCGCGAATTTTTCCACCAGTTCAGGCGTGCGCCGCTCCAGAGCATAGAGCGCGTCGTCGAGGTCATCGATTACCGGCAGCAGGTGGATCATTCTCCCGCGCAATTCCTTGGTGTTGCGTACCGTTTGCGGACCCGCGCCTTCATGGGGCAACTGGCCGATCATTAATTCGAGGGTGTTGAAGGTGGCAACCATGGACGTACGCAGCGCGCTGACTTCTTCGGGCTGCACATTGCGGCTGATGAAACGCAGGCTGTAGGTCGATGCCTCGGCAAACCATTTGCTTACCGAATCGTTGAATACCGGGGCCAGGCGTCGTGGCCAGAATATCGCGCCAACCACCGCCGCCACGGCAATGCCGAGAAAGATCTCTTCGGTCCGTGCCTCTGCGACGTCCCATACCCCCAACGGGTTATCCACCACCGGCAGGGCGATCAGCGGCAACGTGTAGCCGGCGAGCATCAGCGCGTAGTTGTTGGCGGTGCGCAGGTGCAGAGACAAGAACAGCAGCGTCCCGGTCCACAGCGCAATCACGACCACCAGCACATAAGGACTCTGAACGAACATCGGCACGAACAGCACTGCGGCCGCAGCACCGATGAACGTACCGATCGCACGGTACAACGCCTTGGAACTGGTCGGGCCGAGAAACGGACTGGAAACGATATAAACCGTGGCCATCGCCCAATACGGACGCGGCATTTGCATGAGCAGGGCGATGTACAGCGCGATCATTGATGCGGCGAAAGTGCGAACCCCGTAGAACCAGTCCCGCGCCGGGGGCATACCAGCAAAAAATCCTTTCAAGAGTGGGCCACCGATGGCGGCGTGGCCGCTTCAAAAGCTCTCAGTACCCGCAGCGTAGCTTCCAGATCGCTCTGGTCAATGCCATCGAGGACCTCTTGGCGCAAACGCACCAGTTCGACCTCGACCGCCCGCACCAGCGCCCGGCCGGTCGCGGTCAGGCTCAGGCATTTGGCGCGGCGGTCCTGGGTATCTCCGGTGCGGCAGACGTAACCGTCATGGCACAACTGATCGAGCAGGCGTACCAAAGACGGGCTCTCCATCCCTGCCGCCTGCGCCACTGTCACCTGCCGCACACCCTCACCCAGACGCCCGATCATCAACAACGGGACGGCACAGGCTTCGGAGATTCCATAGTTGACCAGCGTGGTCTGGCAGATTTTTCGCCAATGCCTGGCGGCCACCACCATGGAGCTGCTGATGTTCATCTGGAGGACGTTGAGGTTATTTGGCACGAGAGGAAATATACATAGTTAGTTTGCTAACTATCAATATGGCATTTGCAGGGATTCCTCGTCAAGTTTTGAAACAATTCAGCGTCTCTTGGCCCTTTCGTAGACTTCGCTACGTTCGCGCTTGCCCACCGCGACTACAGAAACGACAACACGCTCATCTATCACCTCGTAGACAAGCCGGTAGCCCGATGACTTCAATTTGATTTTGTAGCAGTCAGGCATGCCATGCAGCGAGTCAGAGGGAATCCGGGGCACTTCGAGCCGCTCTGTCAGTTTCTTTTTGAACTGCTCACGCAGCGTGTGCCCCAGCTTGTCCCACTCCTTGCGTGCAGACGGCAGAAATTCGAGCTTATAGGTCATCCAGCGTTACCGGAATTGGCGTTTCATGACGACGAGAACGCACGATTTCCGCCAGCTCCATATCATCGAGGCGCTCCATCATGGCCTCGAAAACATCGGCCGGGACCATGTAACCCATGACTCGATTGTGATTGAGCACAGCAACAGGCCCACCATGAGCGCCATTTAAGACGGCAGACGGGTTTTTCTTCAGTTCAGAGACACTGACTGCCATATCGGCCAGGACACTTTGCATAATTAAGACCTCAAATAAGGTCGTAATTCTGGTCTACTTTTAATCTCCCAGCAATCTTGAAAGCTGCTGCCCATCAGATTTTTACACCCCCCGCCCCTTCCTCAACATCACATTCAACTGATCCACCACCTCCGCCCAGTCGGCATCATCGAGAATCTCTTCGCGCAGAAGCTGCGCCTGACTCGGGTTCCAGAAAAATGCATCCGCCAGGTGCAGTTCCGGTTTGAGCGGTGAGTGGGTGGCAATGAATTTATCGATGCTTTCAGCGTCATCCGCCAGGCCGAGTTGTTTGAACAGCGAAGGAAGGTTATGCGTCGGGCTTTCCATATCGAACTCCTGGGAACCAATTCGGGGACCGCTGCGCGGTCATCGCGACCAGGCTCGCTTCCACAAGGATCTGTATCGATCACAAAACCTGTGAGAGCGAGTGCTCGCGATGACGGCAGCGAAAACACTGCAGAACTAATGACTCAACTCCCGCACCTCGGCATGCGGCACCATTTTCAGGTACTCGGGCATGTCCATACGCAGCAGGTTGGTGTGGTTACCGGCCTCCATGTAGATGTCTTTCTGCCGAGTCAAAAGTGGGTCGATCACCACGTCCAGGCCATAGGCTTCACCCAAGGCGGGCACGGCGCCGCGCTCGCAATCATCAAACAGGTGCGCCAGATTGCTTTCACGGGAAACTTGCCATTGGCCACTGCTGCGCACCTTGCTCAGGTCCAGGTGACGGCTGGCGGGCAGTACCGCCATCAGATAGTGACCATGGTGGTCGTCAAGGATCACCGATTTCGCCACCCGTTCCGCAGGAATGCCGGCGACCCGCGCCGTTTCCAGGCTGCTGGCCGAATGTGGGTGGCTGACGATGTCATATTCGCATTGAGCCTTGTCCAGGCTGCGCTGCACGGTTCTTGCCATACGCATGATGCACCTCGGTGTCCGCGCAACAACCATTTGCGGACGATGGTTAACATTTTCGCAGTACTGAAAGTCTAGGCTCGCTGGCGTGTTCCGGCTGGAATTCCGCCCATCGGACACCGCCGACAATTGAGCGAAATTCATACAACCCAAGGCTCAACTAAACTGTATGCAGAGCCACCCCATGACTCTCCCGGAGGGTCAAGTGAACACTCGTTGTTGTGCTGTTGCGCTGCTCTTGGCACTGAGCGGATCGGCCTGTGCCGCAGACTCGGTTGTACTGCTGGCTCCCAACCCCGTCGGGATCTGGCTGATCACCTTCGGCATCGCGTTTCTGATAGCCGAGGCCGCCCTGCCCAACTACGGCGTGATCGGCTTGGGCGGGATCGTGATGTTCGTGATCGGTGCGGTCATCCTCACCAACACCGAAGTCCCCGTGCCCTTGATGATCGGTCTGGGACTGGTCAGCGCCCTGCTGCTGCTCCTGCTGGTGATCCACGCCCTGAAAACCCGGCCGCGCCACACGGTCAGCGGTGATGCCGGCCTCGTCGGCAGCGTGGCACCGATAACCTCATTGCAGGCTGGTAACGCCCATGGCGGCTGGGTGCATCTGCAAGGAGAACAATGGCAAGTGCTCAGCGCGACGCCGCTGCAACCCGGACAACGGGTGCGGGTGGTAGCGCGCAAGGGATTGCTGCTGCAAGTGGCCGCGGCTGACGCGGCACCGGGTGGAGAATAGTCATGGGTGTGCAACTGGGTTTCGTCGCGCTGCTGTTGTTGCTGATCGCGCTGGCGGGTTCGACGTTTCGTATCCTGCGCGAGTACGAGCGTGGAGTGGTGTTCCAGCTCGGGCGCTTCTGGCAGGTCAAGGGGCCCGGTCTGATTCTGCTGATTCCGGTGGTCCAGCAAATGGTTCGCGTCGATTTGCGCACGGTGGTCCTCGACGTACCGCCGCAAGACGTGATCACCCGCGACAATGTCTCGGTGAAGGTCAATGCGGTGCTGTATTTCCGCGTGCTCGATCCGCAGAAGGCAATCATTCAGGTCGAAGACTTCCTGATGGCCACCAGCCAATTGGCCCAGACCACGTTGCGCGCGGTGCTGGGTAAGCATGAGCTCGATGAATTGTTGGCCGAGCGGGAACGGTTGAACATCGATATCCAGCAAGTGCTCGACGCCCAGACCGACGCCTGGGGGATCAAGGTGGCCAACGTTGAGATCAAGCACGTTGACCTCAACGAATCGATGGTCCGCGCCATCGCTAAGCAGGCCGAGGCCGAACGGGAACGGCGGGCCAAGGTGATTCACGCCGAGGGCGAATTGCAGGCTTCGGAAAAACTCATGCAGGCCGCCGAAATGCTGGGGCGTCAGCCGGGGGCCATGCAGTTGCGGTACATGCAGACGTTGAGTTCGATAGCCGGGGACAAAAGTTCGACGATTGTCTTTCCGTTGCCGATCGAATTGCTCAAGGGCATGGCGGATTTGTCGTCAAAACCTTGAGTACGATCAAAAGATCGCAGCCTTCGGCAGCCAAGGACCAGGACGGCAATCGAGCACTAGATAAACCCGCACCGAACTGTCTCGATTGTCCACGCGATGGGGCTGCGACAGGCGCGCCGAGACGATGTCCAGCGGCAAGTCGCGCACCCAACGGCAAATCCACCGTCACCGGTAAACGGGAGAACGCCGGTCGGCTCATCGTTTCAGCAGCATCGCGCATTCGCCGAGCCAGGTCAGCAAACGGTCGAGACACGCCGCCACCGACTCCACGCCGGTGTCGAGCACCAGCGAGGCGGACGGCGGAGATTCGTAAGGCGCGCAGACACCGGTAAAGCCCGCCAGATCGCCGCGACGGGCGCGGGCGTAATGACCTTTCGGGTCGCGCTGCTCGCACACCGCCAAGGAGGCGCTGCACCAGACTTCGCGGTAATCCTCACCGAGGCGTTGGGCAAAAATCTCCCGTAACTCCACCCGCGGCGCAATCATCGCCAGAATCACAATCTGCCCGTTCTCCACCAGCAACGCGGCCAGTTCACTGGCTCGGCGGATGTTTTCCTGGCGATCGCTGTCGGTAAACCCCAGATCGCGATTGAGCCCGACCCGCAGCCCATCACCATCGAGCACCACGCTCTGCACGCCGCGTTCGAACAACGCGGCGTGCAGCGCTTGGGCGAGCGTCGACTTGCCCGATGCCGGCAAACCGGTCAGCAAAATCGCCGTGCCGCGATGGCCGTTGCGGGCCTCGCGTTGATCACGGCTGATGCTGGCGGTCGGCGCCAGTAAATTACTGGGCCGGGGCATGGGCCGCCACCGGCACTGCAATGTTGCCCGACGCCCACGCAGCTTCGCGATTGGCCAACGCCGTGGCGATGGACTGGACTTCGGTGGATTGCACTTCATCCGGCATAGGGTCGAGCCCGGCGCTGGCGAAGATCTGACCGTAAGCGTTGCGCAGATCGGCGTAGGACAGGTCCCGACGCAAATCCGCCTGCAAGGTGTTCAGCTCACCCTGGATCAAATCCAGTTCACCGATTCCGGCCGCCTGATGACGGTTATGCAACTGCCCGAGAATCTGCCCGTCGATGCTCGCCAGTTCCTGGTTGGTCTGGAATTGATGCAGCGCTTCCTGGTAGTTGGCGTTGGCCACGTAAAGCTGCGCCAACACGGCAATGGACATCGCCTGACGACGGGCCTTGGCCACTTCTTCGCCGGCCTTGGCCACGTCGATTGCCGCCGGGGCGGAAATCACGTTGAACAGATTCCAGGTCAGCTTGACCCCGTAGTCGGCCCACTTGTCGTTGACCAAAAACGAGTTGCTGTCGTAATGCCCGCCGGCCGAAAACTCCAGCCCCGGCAACAGCCGCAGCATGGCTTTACGGGTTTCGGCAGTGCTGATGCGGGTCTGGTAATCCTGCTCGCGCAGTTCAGGACGGCTGGCCAGGGCTTCGTGTTCCAGGCTGGCCATGCCGACTTTCAGTTGCGGGATCGCGTAGTCGCCCGGGGTCGCCAATTTCAGGTCGGTACCCATCGGTAGGTTGATCAGGGTCGACAGTTCAGTCTTGGCCAGGGACAACGCGCGGCGCTGCTCCTGCAACTGACGGGTTGCCTCGATCAGCGAGCGCTGATAACCCAGCGCCACGACCGGATCGCCGATGCGTTGTTCGCTCATGCTCTGGCTATTGCTGCGCGCGGTATCGACTCGCGCCATCAGGCTGTCGATTTGTGTGAGCAGGCGTTCGGCAGCCACGGCGCGCCAATAGGCCGAGCGCACGTCCTGGACGATGGTGTTGATCACCTTGCGCCGGCGTTCCTGAACGATCAAGCGCTGGTCGCCCTGCTGCTTGGCGCTGATGTAACTGACGCCGAAGTCGAGGACGTTCCAGACCATGGTCAGGTCGGCCACGCGACGGTCACGGTCCTGGGAAGTCGAGGGTTCCAAAGACTGGGTGCCGGTCAGCACACTCTGGCTGCTGGAGGCGCCCTGGTTATTACGCCCGACATAGCCTGCATCCAACGCCATGCGCGGCAGCATGTCGAAACTGGCGAGGTCGAGTTGGCGCTTGGCCAAGGCCTCTTCCATGATCTTGAGCCGGCCTTCGAGATTGTATTTCACCGCACGGGCCATCGCCTGGTGCAAGGTCAGCGGGCCATTGAGTGGCTCCTGACCGGTGAACATGTTTTGCATGTCGCTTTTGGCACGCTGCTCACTGACGCTACGTTCAATCGGTTCACTTTTGACCGCACATCCGCTGATCGCCAGTGCCAGCAGGCTGGCACCGAATAATTTATGACTTCTTTTCATCCCCGGATTGCCCCTAGGTACCGCACTGAATTATGTGTGTGTGTGTTTCAAGCCTGCATTTCGCTGATGCCGGCTTGTTGCAAAGCGACGGCCAGGCTGTTGACCTGCCGCTGCTCGGTGTCTTTGAGATCTTGTAATTGCTGACTCAGGGTCGGCGCACCAAACACGCTGCGCAGCCCTTGGGAAGCATCCCCGCCCCTGAGTGAATGATTGCTGAAGGAATTCAGCGAATCGCGCTCAGCGCCGGTGTCCTGATTGAACAGGCTCGCCAGCGTACTGCTGCCGAACACGCCGCCATCACCGCCACCAAACCCGAGGAAGCCGTGGCCAGAGCCGTCGCCAGTGCCGCTGTCGCTGCTGCTGAACACCTGGGCAATAAAGCTCGGCGTCAGTGCCCCACGATTCATGAAGATGTCGCCCAATGGCCGGATACCGTCCCCCAGCACCCGATCTTCGAACAGCGGCGCAAAGGTCAGCGGCGAGGCCAGCGTGCCGGTTGGCGCGGCGAAGACGATCGGTTGCAGCGGCAGGTGCGGCTGATCGATGACGATCACCGTCTGCGGGGTGCGGAACTCTGGGTCCGGCGACACCACCACAACGGTCGTCGACGGCGTCGGCACGGTGTTGATCGCGTAGCCGTTCGACTCGCTGGTGCCGCTGCCAGCGTTGCCCGAGCCATCCGTGACGCCCGCGACGTTCAGGCTGATCGCATTACTGGCGTTGCTGAGATTGCTGTTCGGCGTCAGCGTTGCGGTCCAGGTTTTGCCGCCGTCGTTGCTCGACAGGTTGGACAAGCTGCCATTGGCCACGCTGACGTCGGACAGGTCGAAACCGCTCACCGCTTTGTTGAAGGTGAAGGTCACCAGTGACGTCTGGCCCACGCCCAGGTTCGGGTTGGCCACGACGACCGTGGCCGTCGGCCGCTCGCCGTCAATCACGTAGTTGTTGGAAACCGCCACGCCATAGCCCATGTTGCCGGCCAGGTCGGTGACGTTGCTGGTGTCGAGCAGGATCAGATTGGTGGCATCGTTGAGGTTGGCCGTCGGGGTCAGAGTCGCCGTCCAGGTTTTGCCGCCGTCACTGCTGAGCAGGTTGGACAGGGTGCCATTGGCGACGCGGAGGTCCGACAGGTCGAAACCGGATACCGCTTCGGTGAAGGTGATGGTGGCCGTGGTCGTCTCACCGATGCCCAAGCGGTTGTCCTCCACGACGATGGTCGCAGTCGGCCGTGCGGTGTCGATGGCGAAGGTGTTGGAATCAGTCACGCCCACGCCACTGTTGCCCGAGGCGTTGGTCACGCCAGTGTTGTTGAGGCTGATCAGGTTGGCGGTGTCGGTCACGTTGACCGTTGGGGTGAAGGTCGCGGTCCAGGTGATACCGCCGTCGCTGCTGCTGACGTTGCTCAACGTGCCGTTGGCGATGGTCAGGTCGGCGTTGCTGAAACTGTTCACGGCTTCACTGAAGGTGATGGTCACCGCAGACGTTTCACCGGCCTTGAGGGCGTTGTCAGCGACCACGATGGTCGCGGTCGGCACCCGGGTTTCCACCACGTAGTTGGCTGAATCGGTGGTGCCTGCACCCGCGTTGCCCGCCACATCCGCGATTCCGGTGTTGTTCAGGGTGATGACGTTGGTCGTGTCGGTCACACCGATAGTCGGGGTGAAAGTCGCGGTCCAGGTGATGCCGCCGTCGCTGCTGCTCACCGCGCTCAACGTGCCGTTGGCGATGGTCAGGTCATTGTTGTCGAAACCGCTCACCGCCTCGCTGAAGGTGATGGTCACCAGGGAGGTTTCACCCGGTTTCAGGGTGGTATCGCTCAACACGATGGTGGCGGTCGGACGTTGGCTGTCGATCACGTAGTTGTTGGAGTCGCTGGTGCCCGAACCGGCGTTACCCGCCAGATCCGCCACGCCAGTGTTGTCCAGGCGCACGATGTTGCTGGTGTCGGTGATGCCCGCCAGCGGCATCAATGTAGCAGTCCAGGTGATGCCGCCGTCGCTGCTGCTGACGTTGCTCAACGTGCCGTTGGCGATGGTCAGGTCCGCGTTGGTGAAACCGCTCACGGCTTCACTGAAGGTGATGGTCACCAGCGAAGTCTGGCCGACACTCAGGGCCGCATCGGCGACCACGATGGTCGCGGTTGGACGCTGAGTGTCGATGGCGTAGTTGTTCGAATCGGTGGTGCCGCTGCCGGCGTTACCCGAGGCGTTTTGCACACCGCTGTTGTCCAGGGTGATCAGGTTGCTCGCGTCGGTGATGGCAGTGGCTGGCGTGAAGGTCGCCGTCCAGGTAATGCCGCCGTCGCCGCTGGTCACTGCGGTGAGTGTGCCGTTGGCGATGGTCAGGTCGGCGTTGGAGAAACCGCTCACCGCTTCGCTGAAGGTGATCGTCACCAGCGAGGTTTCACCGACGTTCAACGCGTTGTCGGCGACCACGATGGTGGCGGTCGGCAGCACGGTGTCGATGGTGAAGTTGGCCGAGTTGGTGACGCCGGTCCCGGCGTTACCGGCAATGTCGGCCACCCCGGCATTGTTCAGGGTGATGAGGTTGCTGGTGTCCCGTACGCCAACGGTTGGCGTGAAGGTGCCCGTCCAGGTGATGCCGCCGTCGCTGCTGCTGACCGCGCTCAAGGTGCCGTTCGGGATGCTCAAGTCGCTGTTGTCAAAACCGCTGACCGCCTCGCTGAAGGTGATGGTCACCAGGGAGGTTTCGCCCGCACTGAGGGTCGGGTCCGCAACGACGATGGTGGCGGTCGGACGCAAGCTGTCGATCACGTAGTTGTTGGAATCGGTAATACCCGCGCCCGTGTTGCCGGCCACGTCAGCGACTCCGGTGTTGTTCAGCGTAATGACGTTGGTCGCGTCTTTGATGCTGCCGGTCGGTGTGAATGTCGCGGTGTAGGTGATGTTGTCGCTGGTGGCCAGACCACTAAGGCTGCCGTTCTCGGCCGTGAAGTCGGCGAGGGTCAGGCCGGTCACGGCTTCACTGAAGGTGATGGTCACCAGCGAAGTCTGGCCGACACTCAGGGCCGCATCGGCGACCACGATGGTTGCGGTTGGACGCTGAGTGTCGATGGCGTAGTTGTTCGAATCGGTGGTGCCGCTGCTGGCGTTACCCGAGGCGTTTTGCACACCGCTGTTGTCCAGGGTGATCAGGTTGCTTGCGTCGGTGATGGCAGTGGCTGGTGTGAAGGTCGCCGTCCACGTAATGCCGCCGTCGCTGCTGGTCACTGCGGTGAGTGTGCCGTTGGCGATGGTCAGGTCAGCGTTGGAAAAACCGCTCACCGCTTCGCTGAAGGTGATCGTCACCAGCGAGGTTTCACCGACGTTCAACGCGTTGTCGGCGACCACGATGGTGGCGGTCGGCAGCACGGTGTCGATGGTGAAGTTGGCCGAGTTGGTGACGCCGGTCCCGGCGTTACCGGCAATGTCGGCCACCCCGGCATTGTTCAGGGTGATGAGGTTGCTGGTGTCCCGTACGCCAACGGTTGGCGTGAAGGTGCCCGTCCAGGTGATGCCGCCGTCGCTGCTGCTGACCGCGCTCAAGGTGCCGTTCGGGATGCTTAAATCGCTGTTGTCAAAACCGCTGACCGCCTCGCTGAAGGTGATGGTCACCAGGGAGGTTTCGCCCGCACTGAGGGTCGGGTCCGCAACGATAATGGTGGCTGACGGACGCTGGTTGTCGATCACGTAGTTGTTGGAGTCACTGGTGCCCGAGCCGGCGTTACCCGCCAGATCCGC
The DNA here is from genome assembly GCF_059415945.1 of Pseudomonas sp. GW821-FHT09H03. Lineage (NCBI taxonomy): Bacteria > Pseudomonadati > Pseudomonadota > Gammaproteobacteria > Pseudomonadales > Pseudomonadaceae > Pseudomonas > Pseudomonas sp. GW821-FHT09H03. The sequence goes on from NZ_JBWKOF010000002.1 coordinate 457,633, forward strand.
CACGCCAGTGTTGTCCAGGCGCACGATGTTGCTGGTGTCGGTGATGCCCGCCAGCGGCGTCAATGTAGCAGTCCAGGTGATGCCGCCGTCGCTGCTGCTGACGTTGCTCAACGTGCCGTTGGCGATGGTCAGGTCCGCGTTGGTGAAACCGCTCACGGCTTCGCTGAAGGTGATGGTCACCTGGGTGGTCTGGCCGACACTCAGGGCCGCATCGGCGACCACGATGGTCGCGGTTGGACGCTGAGTGTCGATGGCGTAGTTGTTCGAATCGGTGGTGCCGCTGCCGGCGTTGCCCGAGGCGTTTTGCACACCGCTGTTGTCCAGGGTGATCAGGTTGCTTGCGTCGGTGATGGCAGTGGTTGGCGTGAAGGTCGCCGTCCAGGTAATGCCGCCGTCGCTGCTGGTCACTGCGGTGAGTGTGCCGTTGGCGATGGTCAGGTCAGCGTTGGAAAAACCGCTCACCGCTTCGCTGAAGGTGATCGTCACCAGCGAGGTTTCACCGATGTTCAACGCGCTGTCGGCAACCACGATAGTGGCGGTCGGCAGCACGGTGTCGATGGTGAAGTTGGCCGAGTTGGTGACGCCAGTCCCGGCGTTACCGGCAATGTCGGTGACGCCGCTATTGTTCAGGGTAATGAGGTTGCTGGTGTCCCGTACGCCAACGGTTGGCGTAAAGGTGCCGGTCCAGGTGATGCCGCCGTCGCTGCTGCTGACCGCACTTAACGTGCCGTTAGGAGTGCTCAGGTCACTGTTGTCGAAACCGCTCACCGCCTCGCTGAAGGTGATGGTCACCAACGAAGTTTCGCCCGCACTGAGGGTCGGGTCCGCAATGACAATGGTGGCAGTCGGACGCAGGCTGTCGATCACGTAGTTGTTGGAACCGGTTGTGCCCGCGCCAGCGTTACCGGCCACGTCAGCGACCCCGGTGTTGTTCAGCGTAATGACGTTGGTCGCATCGTTGATGCTGCCGGTCGGTGTGAACGTCGCGGTGTAGGTGATGTTGTCGCTGGTGGTCAGGCTACTCAGGCTGCCGTTCTCGACCGTGAAGTCGGCGACGGTCAGGCCGGTCACGGCTTCACTGAAGGTGATGGTCACCAGCGAAGTCTGGCCGAGCGCCAGGGTCGGGTCGGCCACGACGACGGTCGCGGTTGGGCGTACGGTGTCGATGGCGTAGTTGTTCGAAACGGTGGTGCCGCTGCCGGCGTTACCCGAGGCGTTTTGCACACCGCTGTTGTCCAGGGTGATCAGGTTGCTCGCGTCGGTGATGGCAGTGGTTGGCGTGAAGGTCGCCGTCCAGGTGATGCCGCCATCACTGCTGCTGACCGCGCCCAACGTGCCGTTGGCAATGGTCAGATCGGCGTTGCTGAAACCGGTCACCGCTTCGCTGAAGGTAATGGTCACCAGCGACGTTTCGCCGATGCTCAGGGCATTGTCGGCGACCACGATGGTTGCGGTCGGCGCCACGGTGTCGATGGTGTAATTGCCGGAGTTGCTAGTGCCTGTGCCCACGTTACCGGCCAGGTCAGCCACGCCGGTATTGGCCAGGGTGATGACGTTGGTCGTGTCTTTGACACCCGCAGTCGGCGTGAACGTTGCGGTCCAGGTGATGCCGCCATCGCTGCTGTTCACCGCCGTCAACGTACCGTTGGCAATGCTCAGGTCAGCGTTGGTGAAACCAGTCACCGCTTCGCTGAAGGTAATGGTCACCAGCGAAGTTTCGCCAGCACTCAAGTTGGTGTCGGCAACCACGATGGTCGCGGTCGGGCGCTGGGTGTCGATCGCGTAATTGTTGGAATCCGTGGTGCCGCTGCCGGCGTTACCCGCCGTGTCGCTGATCCCGGTGTTGGCCAGGGTGATCAGGTTGGTTGTATCAGTGATGCTGGCGGAGGGCGTAAAGGTCGCGGTCCAGGTGATGCCGCCATCGGCGCTGCTCACCGCCGTCAATGTGCCGTTGGCGATGGTCAGGTCGGCGTTGGTGAATCCGGTCACGGCCTCGCTGAAGGTGATGGTCACCAGCGAGGTCTCGCCGATTTTCAGCGCGGTGTCCGCCAACACGATGCTGGCCGTCGGGCGCACGGTGTCGATGGCGTAGTTGTTCGAAACGGTGGTGCCGCTGCCGGCGTTACCCGAGGCGTTTTGCACACCGCTGTTGTCCAGGGTGATCAGGTTGCTCGCGTCGGTGATGGCAGTGGTTGGCGTGAAGGTCGCCGTCCAGGTGATGCCGCCATCACTGCTGCTGACCGCGCCCAACGTGCCGTTGGCAATGGTCAGATCGGCGTTGCTGAAACCGGTCACCGCTTCGCTGAAGGTAATGGTCACCAGCGACGTTTCGCCGATGCTCAGGGCATTGTCGGCGACCACGATGGTTGCGGTCGGCGCCACGGTGTCGATGGTGTAATTGCCGGAGTTGCTAGTGCCTGTGCCCGCGTTACCGGCCAGGTCAGCCACGCCGGTATTGGCCAGGGTGATGACGTTGGTCGTGTCTTTGACACCCGCAGTCGGCGTGAACGTTGCGGTCCAGGTGATGCCGCCATCGCTGCTGTTCACCGCCGTCAACGTACCGTTGGCAATGCTCAGGTCAGCGTTGGTGAAACCAGACACCGCTTCGCTGAAGGTAATGGTCACCAGCGAAGTTTCGCCAGCACTCAAGTTGGTGTCGGCAACCACGATGGTCGCGGTCGGGCGCAGGGTGTCGATCGCGAAGTTGTTGGAATCGGTGGTGCCCGTGCCGGCGTTACCCGCCATGTCGCTGATCCCGGTGTTGGCCAGGGTGATCAGGTTGGTTGTATCAGTGATGCTGGCGGAGGGCGTAAAGGTCGCGGTCCAGGTGATGCCGCCGTCGGCGCTGCTCACGGCGGTCAGTGTGCCGTTGGCGATGGTCAGGTCGGCGTTGGTGAAACCGGTCACGGCCTCGCTGAAGGTGATGGTCACCAGCGAGGTCTCGCCGATTTTCAGCGCGGTGTCCGTCACCACGATGGTCGCCGTCGGGCGCTGGGTGTCGATGGCGTAGTTGTTCGAGTTGATCACACCGAGCCCGGCGTTGCCGGACAGGTCCTGCACGCCGGTCTTGTCCAGAGTGATCAGGTTGGTGCTGTCGGTCAGGCCGGCGGTTGGCGTGAAGGTTGCCGTCCAGGTGACGCCGCCGTCGCTGCTGCTCACGGCCGTGAGCGTGCCGTTGGCGACGGTCAGGTCAGCGTTGGTGAAACCGGTCACGGCTTCACTGAAGGTGATGGTCACCAGCGAAGTTTCGCTGGCGTTGAGCGCGTTGTCCGTGACCACGATGCTCGCCGTCGGCGCCACGGTGTCATGGATCACGTAGTTGTTGGAGGTGCCGGAGCCAGTGCCGACGTTGCCCGCCAAATCCTGCACACCGGTGGTGTCGAGGGTGATGGCGTTGGTTGGCGCGTTGATATTGCCCGCCGCCGTCAGGGTCGCGGTCCAGGTGATGCCGCCGTCGCTGCTGCTGACCGCACTCAGCGTACCGTTGGCCACGGTCAGGTCGGCGTTGGTGAAATTGTTCACGGCCTCGCTGAAGGCGATGGTCACCAGCGACGTGCCGCCGGAGTTCAGGTTAGTAGTGCCGACCACGATGCTGGACACGGTCGGCGGCGTGACGTCTGGCGCGTAGTTGGTATTGACCACGCCGCCGTCGTTGAAGATGTTGCCCACGGCGGCCGGGACCGAGCCCGTCGCGCCGCCGCCCGAAGCTTGGCCACCCGCGCCGCTGCCGCCGGCGTTGAAGGTCAGGGCGCCGAAGTTGGCCGCTGTCATCAGCAGCGTGCCTTTGTTCCAGATCGCGCCAACGCCTTTGCCGCCCGCGCCACCCGGGTCGGAAGAACCGCCGTTGCCACCACCGCCGCCACCGCCACCACCGGCCGCGACGTTGTTGGAGATCACCGACGTACCGACGACCGTCAGAGTGCCGGTGGAAGCGTTGTAGATGCCGCCAGCTGCCGAAGAGCCGGCCCGGCCGACCTTGTCCCAACCGGAGCCACCGCCGCCACCGCCAATGGACACGGTGCCGTTGGTCGCCCTGCCACCGTTGCCGCCGTTACTGTAATTGGAAGCGCCGAGGCCGCCGGCACCGCCGGTGGTTGTACCGCCGCGACCGCCCATGTAATTGGAGTTGTAGGTACCACCATTACCGCCACTGCCCGCCCCGCCGGCCGTACCGGCATACACGCCAGTGCCGAAACCGGCGGTGCCGCCATGACCACCGGTTTGACCACCCAGCGAACCGCCACCACCACCGCCGCCACCAACCGCGCCGCCGACATAAGGAGCAGTCACGCCACCGCCGCCACCGCCGCCCGAGGCCGCGTTATCGGTCACCTTGACGTTTCTGAGGGTCAGGTTGCCGGAGTTAAGAATACCGCCGCCCATCGCCCCGGCGCCGTCCGTGCCCGCCGCCGCGCCTACACCGGCCACCATGCCCTGTTTGATGACCAGGCCATCGAAGGTCGCGGTGACGCCGGAGTTCACCTGCAGCACGCGGGTTTTGTACTGACCGTTAAGGGTGACGTCGGCAACGCCGTCGTTATTCAGGTCACCATCAATCGTGACGTTCTTGGTGATCGTCAGCTGTGAGTTCAGCCCAACGATCATGCTGGTATTGAAGGTGACGGTGTCGCCGGCCACGGCATCGGACAGTGCGGTACGCAAAGAACCCACGCCGCTGTCGCTGTTATTGAGCACGGTCACTGTCGCCAGGCTGTACTGGTAGCCGGCCATGGACGCGTCAGACAACACGCTGCGGCTTTCGATACTGCCAGTGGTGATTTCCAGGTTCCAGTCGCCGCCCACACCGGTACGGTTGGTGGACGCGGCAATATCGCGGCCGGTGAGTTGCGCCAGGGAGTCGACAAAACTCACGCCGCGCTCACCTTCGCCGGTATTGCAGGCGTAAATCAGAATGTCGCCACCGACATTCATATCCTTGCCGATCTGCGCCAGCACGTCGCTGCGCGCGGCGACGTTGTCGGCCGACAGGTAGCTGTTGCCCAGCCACAGGTCGCCGGAATAGCCGTGGGCGATGATCTGCACCGAGCTCACGCCCTGATGGGTGTCGAGGTAAGCAGCAATCTGCTGCAAGCCGTCCTTGCTGGCATCCAGTGTCACCACTTCGGTGCCCGGTGCCACGCCGTTGAGCAAGCTGTCGGTGTCTTTGATACGTGAATCGACGAACACTACGCTCTGGCCGGGTACGGCGGTGGGTGTTGCCGCGGGTGCAGGGGTTGCGGCAGAGGCGTTGTCCGCCTGGCCGTGCGTGTCTTTGCTGGCGGTAGGGTGATCGGCCGCCGGCGGCTTGGCAGCGTCAGCCGTGGGGTGACTGTCGGGCTGGGCCGCATCGGCCACGGTGGCCGCGACCGCGCCGTCGAACAACATGCGCGGTTCCAGGGACATGATCATCGGCGATGCCGGTACGCGAGCGCCTTGGGCCTTTTGCGATTTGCCGTTGTTCCACCACATGTTGCTCACCCGAACTCGAATTTTTATAACTGCCAGGAAAAAGCCGCGATCAATTGATCGTGGCGTCGGATTTCATACGAATTACATTGGCGGCGCTGGAGGACCCATCGTGCCAAAAGGACAGCTCTGCATATTTGTCGAACAGGTCCGGCGGCAGGATCGTTCGCCGTGACTCCAGCGCCACCTTGGGTTTGACCCGGTGCAACCCCGAGACACCCAGCGCCTGGTCAAACTCCGGCGCGTCGTAGACGAGGTTGTCGAAGTCATGCTCAAACCACGGCTCGCCGATGAATTCGTAGACCAGCCGAAGTACCCGTTCGGGCGCCTGGCTGAGCAGGTCGTAATCGACAATCAGCAAGGAGTCGGCGTTTTCGCCGTAATAGGCTTCCTTGAGCGCGGTCCAGGCAAAACCCACCAGGCGATTGCGCTGGGCCAGGGTTTCACAACGGCTGTAGACGGTGTTGCGCTCGACTTCGTCGCTGAACAGTTTGGTGTTCTCGAACGGGTCGGCGCGGTACAGGCGCTCGAGGCTATCCATCACCCAGGCGACGTTGCGCACACAGGCAATGGTTTTCGCCTTGGGAAACAGGTCTTGCAGCGCAGGCAAACGCGCGCACCACTGGCGATTGGTATCGAAGATGACGGGGGTGTTCGCCTGGTCGGCATAGTAGGAATCGAACAGACCGCGCAACAGACGGCGACGCAAAGGCGTGTCGATCACCGCACCGAATTCGCTGCCGGCGCTGCATTGTTCGAGGACGCTGGTAAAGAGGGTGCCAACGGGGCTGCTCATGCCGGCATGAAAGCGAGGGTTTTGCAGCAAAATAGCCGCCAGCAAGGTAGACCCTGAGCGTGGCAACCCGGAGATAAAGTGGAACTGCTGCATCCTTCACCCTTGTAAAAAGTCCCTTTGTAGGACGAGCGTAATCCATTGCATCATGCATCGAATAGTGGTGTTTTGATATCAAATTTGAAGCTGAAAAAACGCTATCCATTCAAATATGTCGAGCCAGACGTGTTGAAGCGTTTCAGCTAATCCCGCATTCACTTGTTCAAGAGTGGCGGTCAACGCGCCAATCGGTGTGCCGAGCTTTCCACCACGAAGTGCATGCGTTGGGATAGGACTCGCCGGTGCCCTGCTCCTGGACCTTGAATTGCTGGGCGACCACCTCTTCCACCAGCGCCTGTTTGCCGTCAATCCATTGCAGATCGGGTCATGCGGCGTGGTAAAGGTTGTGCAAAAACGGTCGGTCGGTGGCACCGGATGGACGCACCACCAGATCACCCACGTCATTGGAATAGTTGTTCAGCATTGCGATTTCTCCCTGTGCTAAAAACCACTCTCCCTCACACCCAACGCCGCCATCCGGCGCCAGGCCGTTCCCAGCAATGATTCACTGCGACCTTGCGCCACCACCACACCGCGCAACGGCTGTGTCGGGGTGGCGATGGTGTCCAGCGTCGTGAGGCGCACCGCGTACTGTGCCTGAACCGGCTCGGGCCGCTGACTCTGGTCGCGGCGCACGGCAATCGGTCCGTGGTGGTCGGACGTCAGCGCTTCCTGCTCAATGAACCCGGCACCATTGGCGTCGATTTCGCTGATCTGCACGGCGACGGCCGGGTGCATCGGGTCTTCGGCTATAAAACGCCCGTGAGCCCCGGTCGCGACCCGCCACAACTCGGCCTCCGCCAGGTAACCGCGCAATCGCGCGCCCTCCTCAACGACCCTGGCTAACGGTTCCTTGGGTGACAACCAGCGTCCGGCCGTCAACTGTGGCAACAGGTCCCGCACCTTGCCGGTCTGCGGGGCCCGGATCAGCAAGCGCTCGCGCTGCGCGGCCAAGCCGCGATATTCGGCCACGGCCTCGGCCAGGCGCTGCTCGACAATCCCGGCGTCGGCGGCGGTTTCACTGCGACTGGCCTGCCGGCGCATCTGCAACTGCTGGATCTGGATTTCCCGCCGGACGATGGCCTGGCGTGAATCGAGATCGGGCGTTTCCAGTTCAATCAAGACGTCGCCCTGGGCCACCAACTGACCATCGTGAACATTCACCTGTTTGACCCGCGCCGCCACAGGCGCATGCAATGTGCTGACGCGACCCGCCTCCAGCATTACCGGCAATTCCACGGCACTGCGCCACGGCACGGCCAACAGCAAAACAATCGCGACCAGCCCCAAGGTGCTCAGCAACACCCGAGGTGCGTGGGCCTGCTCGCGGCGGGTCCACCATTCGCGCCATTCGCGCACGATCGGCAGGAAGATGAACCACACCAGTTCCACCAACATCAGGAAGATGCCCAACAGCTTGAAGAACAGGTGATACACCGCCAACGCAATCCCGAAAAACAGTACCGCGCGCCACAGCCACGAACCGTAACCCCAGATCAACAGGCGCCGCTGCATCGGCGGCGACCAGGATTCAGGCGCCGGTGCGCCATAGCCGAACAAGGCCTCGCGCAAACGCCAGCGGCACAGGGCGAAGGCGCGGCCCTGGAGGTTGTCCACCTCCCAGAAATCGCTGAGCAAAAAGTAACCATCGAAGCGCATGAACGGGTTGAGGTTGATCACCAGCGTGGTGATCCACGTGGCGCTGGCGAGCATGAATGCGGCGGTGCGCCCGGGTCCATCGGGCAACAGCGACCAGGCGAGCAACGCGATACACGCCAGCACCAGCTCCGCCAGCACGCCGCCAGCGCCGATCAGCAATCGCGCACGCCGGTCATTGACCCGCCAGGCGTCGCTGACGTCGGTGTAGAACATCGGCAGCATGACCATGAACGCCACGCCCATGCTTTGCACCCGGCAACCGGCACGCTTGGCCATAAACGCGTGGCCGAACTCGTGGCACAGCTTGGCAAAGAACAGCGCCACACCAAACGCCAGCGCGCCGCCGAGGCTGAACAGATGCGGAAAGGTCGCGATAAAACGCTGCCAGTCCCGGGACACCAGGAACACGCCGAGCATCAGGGTGGCGGGTAGTCCGATGCGCAGCGCATACGGCCCGAAACGCTCCAGCCACGGCCAGGCGCGATTGAGAAACGCGTCCGGGCGCCACAGCGGAATGCGGAAAAACAGGTATTGGTGCAACAGAATTTGCCACAGCGACTGGCGCTGGGCGGCGGCTTTGAGGCTGTAACTGGCGCGCTGTTGCGGGTCGAGGGCGCTGATCAGGTCATGACCGCGCAAAAAAGTCAGCAATTGATCCAGTTCGGCGCCGTCCAGCGGCAACCCCGGCTCGCGATTGGCGGCACGCAACACTTGCTCGGGATCGCCCAGGGACCAGTGGCGCAACAGACGCATCGCCGCCGCACCCAGTTTGAAATAGCGCCCGCGCACCGGGTCAGCCAGGGTCCAGCGCGGCGAGCCGTCTAGGGCCGGGGATGCCGCCGACAAGTGCAGGTCTGCCCGCAGACTCGGCAGGCTCATCTACAGGCCCACGCTTTGACGCAATCCGGCCAGCGGTCGGCGCAACAGGTACAACGCCAGCGGCGCGCGGTCGCCAAAGATTTTGGCGGTGCCGCGCAAGCCGATACGCGGCGGTGCCGCATCGAATTTTGCATCCAGTCGATACGCCAGTTGCCCGCCGGCGGTGGGTTGCGCTTCATAGGCCGAACGTTCAAGTTTGGCCTGATGCCGATGCAACGGATCGCTGTCGAGAAACAGTGAAACTTGCGCGCCTGGCTCCAGGGCAATCGCATCGCCCACCGCCAGTTCGATACGCAGTTCGGCCTGGTTCGGGTCGGCAATTTCCATCAGCCGCTCGCCGGTCTGCACCGGTTTGCCGGTCCAGCGTTCGGCATCGGCAAACACCGCGATGCCGTCCCGTTCGGCGCGCACTTCGCTGCGTTTGAGCAGCTCGCGGGCGTAGTCCCGTTCGGCGCGTTTTTGTTCGACCCGTGCCGCCAGCAAATCGATTTTCGAGCTGGATTCAGCATCGGCGAAAGACCGCTGGGAATTGGCCTTCAATTCCGCCTCGGCCACACCCAAGGCGCGCTGGGACACATCGGCCTGAGCCGTGAGGGTGGTGTTTTCGAATTTCAGCAGCAGATCGCCGGTTTTGACCGTCTGATTGGGTTTGACCAGGAATTCGGTAATCACCCCGTCCAGTGGCGCGGCGACCACACGGCCACCCAGCGGCACCACTTCGGCCGGTGCCAGCACCGATTGGCGCACCGGAATCAACAGGGCGAGCAGCGCCACCGCCACCAGCGCTACCTGACGCTTGCGGGTCCAACGCAGCCGCCACGGTTTGCGCGGTTGCAGCGCCAGCCAGGCATGGCTGTAAGTGTCGCCGAGTTGCGAGAGCAAAACTTGTTCGGAAGGGTTCCAGGGATTGTCCCGGGCCAGCCACAGACCGCCAAAGACTTCGCCCTGATGATCCACCAGCGGCAACCAGAACACTTGGGCGGCGCAAAGGCTTTGCCAATCAGCCCGAATCGATTCGCTGAGCCCATCCTGTGGAATCACCCGCGCCTGTTTCAACACTTCAAGCTTGAACAGCTGCGCCACGGCCTGCTCGACAAACGCCACGAACGGCGCGTTCGGGTCCACCGCACTCACACCGGTCACAGCCTGCACCTTGCCGGCGATCAACAGCGCCGCATGGCGAAAGCCGAACAGTGCCTGGCCGTCATTGACCAGGCTGTAAGCCAATTGCGCCGGGGTACGAGCCGCGCGGGTCAAGCGTTCGAGGTCGAGAAACCGGGCGAAGACCTGCTCGGCGCCGCCGCTGGTCGGCGCGTTCACTTGAGCTCCGCGAAACGCGCAGTTCCGCTCATGCCGGCCAGCAGGCCCGTGGCGTTAGGCAGCGTCGCCACCAACAACAGGGTCTGGCTGCCTTCATCGATCCGCGCACCGAGGCGCTTGACTGTCGCATCCAGCGGCTGACCGGTTTCATCGGGCACAAAACTGAAGGTCTGGCCGGGCTTGAGCTTGCCCATCCAGCGCGACGGAATCAGCAGATGAATTTCCAGGGTGCGGTTATCCACCACATCCAGCAACGGCGCGCCGGCCGCCACGCTTTCATAACGCTGGACCTTGCGCTCGACGACCTGACCATCGAAAGGCGCCAGCACGCTGCAGCGCTTGACTTGCACCTGATAAACCTGGGACTGCGCCTGGGTCTCGCTGACCTTAGCCTCGGCCCGCGCCACTTCAAAACGCCCGACGGAATTCAGCGCGGCCAATTGCTTGTTGTGCGCCAGCTCTTCACTGGCCCCACGACTGGCGGCCTGCGCAGCATTGAGCTGGGCCTGAAAACCCGAACAATCGAACTTGGCCAGGGTATCGCCCTTCTTGAACGACTCACCCTCGCTGAACGGCAACTCGACAACCCGCCCCGGTAACTCGCTGGCGAGCACTGCCTGATCCCGAGCCCGCAACACGCCACGGGCCTCGCTGCTGGCCTGAGCAGTGCCACCGACCGCGCTGTTTTCCAGCAACGGATCATCTGGCGCAGGCGTTTGTGCCTGTACTGCGCACGTTACAAAGGCTAATCCGACAACCCAACTTCCAAAACGCGGCATAACCGTGACTCCCCGACGGATGCGCGGAGTCTACGACAGCGGGCGGTTGCGTCAAGCAAATAGCCATCATTGCGTGGAAATGTATTGTTTCAAATAGGACATGTGTTTCAGGACGCTGGTTTTCTTTTCATTTCATCGGCCCAGGGCCCTAAATCCCGCCCTAATTGACTCTCCAGCGGTGAAACCGGTCCCACAGGGCAAAATCCTGATCAGTAGACGGTTGCCGGATCCCGGGGCCTTCGCCGATTCGATTTATGAACAACACAGGAAGGAAATGTCGCACACCATTAGCGTTGCGCAATCTCCGCCACCGGATAAACCGACTCCCATCCCCCACCCAACGCCTTGTACAACCCCACCATCGCCAATGACACACCGGTCGAACTTTCGACCCATTGCTCCTGGGTCGTCAGCAAGGCGCCTTGCACGGTGAGTACATTGACGAAATCCACCACCCCTTCCACGTATTGCTGTTGCGCGGTACGCAGGGCGATCTGGTTCTGACGCACGGCTTCGGCCAGGCTGTCGCGGCGCAGTTGACTGGCGTTGTAGGCTGTCAGCTGATCGTCGATTTCATGCCAGGCGCGCAGTACGGTTTGCTGATAGGCGATGGCCGCCTCCTGCTGTTGCGCTTCGCGTAGCTCAAGCACGCCGCGCAAGCGGCCACCGTCGAACAGCGGCAAACTGAACTGCGGGCCGATACCGAACGTGCGCGAGTTCCATGAACCGAAATCGCTCAATTGCATGGCCTGCGAACCTAAATTGCCCGACAGGGTGATACGCGGATAAAAATCGCCCTTCGCCACGCCGACGTTGGCCGTCGCCGCATGCAGGCGGGCCTCGGCCTGACGGATGTCCGGACGGCGCTCGGCCAGTTGCGACGGCACTCCGATGGCGACCTGACGCGGCGTCTGCGGCACTGGCGCGTCTGTGGATAACTCCGCCGCCAGCGCTTGTGGCGGTTCACCCATCAACAGACTCAAGGCGTTGATCAGTTGCGACTGACGCTGCTCCAGGGCCGGCAGCCGCGATTCGATGGCCGCGACTTGCGCGGCAGCCTCGGCGACGTCCAGGTCCGTCGCCACCCCGTCGGCCAGGCGTAACTGTGAGAGCTTCAAGCTGTGGCGAGCGACGTCGAGGTTCTGCTCGGTGACTGCCCGAGTGTTTTGCACACCGCGCAGCTGAATGTAGTCCTGGGCCGTTTCGGCCTGCACCGACAACAGCACCCCACGACGATCGTTTTCCGCGACCTCAAGTGTGGCGTCTGCCGCTTCGGTTTCGCGGCGCACCCGGCCCCAGAAATCCAGTTCCCAGGACGCTGAAAAGCCTGCGTCCCAAAGATTGAACGCCGAATTGCCGTTGTGCCCCGAGGGGTCGCTCAGACCTTCGCCACTATTGCGTTTACGGGTATAACTGCCGGTAGCGGCGGTGTTCGGATAGCGCTCGGCAGTGATCACCTGGCGTACGGCGCGGCTTTGCTGCAGGCGACTGCTGGCAATCTTCAGGTCGAGGTTGTCGGCAAGGGCGCGCTGGCTCAGTTCAGAGAGTTTCGGGTCGTTGAAAACCTCCCACCAGCGTTCGTTGATTGTCTCGTTAATGATTTGGCTGTCCGCGGCTTTTGATGGCCTGGACCACTCTGCGATCTGCCGGGCTTCGGGTTTGTGGAAATCCGGGCCTACTGTGCAGGCACTGAGGCTTACGGCGAACACGGCGCTCAGGATGAGTTGCGGCGCACGGCCTCTTCGCGAGCAAGCCCGCTCCCACACGGGATTTCCTTTTATGCAGGGAGCTTGACCACCCTGCAGATCAAGTGTGGGCTTGCTCGCGAAAGCGTCAGACCAGTCACCAAGCCTCCTCATCGTTGCGCAACCTCATGCTCGGTGCCGGCACTGGCGGTATCAATCCTCGCCTCCACCGACATCCCCACCCGCACACGCTCAGCCAGTGGCTGCCCCGGCTCCAGCACAATTTTCACCGGAATCCGCTGTACCACCTTGGTGAAGTTGCCGGTGGCGTTGTCCGGTTTGACCGAGGCGAACGTGACCCCGGTGGCCGGCGCAATGCTTTCGACCCGACCGTTCAGTGCCGCGCCGCCAAGGCTGTCGACGCGCACCTGGACCTGTTGCCCCGGTTGCACATCGGTCAGTTGGGTTTCCTGAAAATTGGCGACCACGTAGGCCTGATGCAACGGAACCACAGCCAGCAACTTGCTGCCCGGTGTCACATAAGCACCGACCCGCACCGCGCGCTCACCTATCACACCATCCTGCGGCGCAACGATGCGCGTGTACGACAGTTCGTAGCTGGCAATTTCCAGTGCCGCCTGCGCGCGCTTCAAGCCACCGTCGGCGGCGTCACGCTGTGCGGCGAGGATTTCCACTTGCTTGCGCTCGGCCGCCAGCACTGCCGTGGCCGTATCCACCCGAGCGCTGGCCTGATCGATGCGGGTCCTGGCCTGCTGAGCATTCTGTACGGTCCCGGCCCCCACTCCCGCAAGATGGTTGTAGCGGTTCAGTTCCTGCTGGGCGAAGGCCATTTCGGCCTTGGCCGAGACCACCGACGCCTGTGCCTGGGCGATCACCGAAGCCTGGCGTTCCAGGGTTGCCCGGGCGTTTTGCAGTTGTGCGCGGGCCATCAGCGTTTGCGCATCAGCGGCCTCGGCGGCGGCACGCAGGTCACGGTCGTCGATCAGTGCCAACAACTGCCCGGCCTTGACCTGCTGGTTGTCCTCCACCAGCACTTCCTTGATGAACCCGGCCACCCGCGGCACCACCAGGGTGAAATCGGCGGAAACGAATGCATCATTGGTGTTTTGGCTGGTGCGCTTGCCGAACAGGCCGGGCATCGTCAGGTACAGCAACACGCCAACAGCCAGTGCGACGGCCACGGCCACCGCTATTTTTTGCTTTGCTTGAGTCGTCATGAAAACCTTCTGTTTCAGTGAAGCGATCAGGTCGGCGACCGTGGCGGATAAATCCGCGTCGGCAGCCAGAAAATCAGCAGGATCAACGCCACTGCGACGCCGGCCATGCACAGGTAAAGGTCTGAAGAGGTCAGCACCAGCGCTTGTTCGTGCAGACGATGGGCGAGCCCCGCACTGTCGCGCTCGGCCAATGGCGAGTTACCGAGGTTGTCGACCAGCATGGTCGAATGGAAATGCAGGCGCGCCGTGGTCAGTGCGTCGATCACGCCGGTGGCGATCACCGCCGCCAGGCCTTTCACGGTGTTGAACCAGGAGGATGCGAACGGCCCCTCCATCGGGTGAATGCTGCCGGTGGAGAGCATCAACAGCGGCAACACCGCCATCGGCTGGCCGAAAATCTGCAGCCATTGCAGTACATAGAAATCGTCGCGAATCCACATCGATGTCAGCTGCGAACCGCCGATGCACGAAAGCGCCAGCATGCTCAGGCCGATCCCCAGCACCCACCGGCAATCGACCCAACGCAGGTTGCACAGCGCCGCCACCAACGGCAGCGCGATCAACTGCGGCAGCGCAGCCAGCAGCATGATTGGCGCGGTCTGCAGCGGGCGATAACCCTGCACCTGCGCCAGGTAGCCGGACGGAATAATGACCACCGCCTGCAACACCACCAGCACCCCGGCCAGGGTCATCAAGGCGAATGACAGATTGCGGATGCCGAGCATCTGTAACTTGAAGAACGGAATGGGCTGCGACCATTCGTTGATCAGAAAAGCCAGCAACAGCAGCAGCCCGCCACCGAGCAAAGCGCAGATCAAGTCCGACTCGAACCAGTCCAGGCGATTGCCCTGCAGGATGCCGATCACCAGCATGCAAATCGCCGGAAAACCCAGGAGCAATCCGCGCCAGTTGAATTGCTTGAAGCGTTCCAGGCGCAGCGGATCCTGCGGCAAGCCGTAAGCCACCGCGACCATGGCAACCAGGCAGGGCGCGACGATTTGCCAGAAGGTCCATTGCCAACCGACATACTCGGTCCAGAATCCGGCCAGCGGTGTACCCAGCCCCGGGCCGAAGGTAGCCGTCAGTGCATAACCAGCCAGGCCGTACAGCTTCACGTTGGCCGGCAGAAAGCGCAGGGCTACGGTCATCAACATGGGTGGCAACGCGCCCCCCGCCAGGCCTTGCAGGGTGCGCAGGAGCAGCAGGCTTTCGTAGTTCGGGGCGAACGGACTCACCACGCCCAGCAAGGTAAATACGCCGATGGCGCACAGGGTGAAACGGCGCAATGAAAAGGTCACCGCGCACCACGGCGCGAAGGCCATGGCGGCCACCGAGGTGGCGGTGTAGCTGGCGACCAACCAGGTGCCTTCGTCGTAGCCGATGGACAACCCGCCGCGAATATCGGCCAGCGCGACCTTGGTCACCATCTCGTTCAGGCCCGATACCAACACCGCCAGCAGTACACCGACCAGACCGATGATGATCCGTGGGCCGAAGACCGCTGGTGCGGCGGCTACCGGGTTGGGCGCGGCTACAGGCATCGTGACCGTGAGGGAAGTCATGTACTGCGAGCTCCGGGAGAATACCGAAGCATTTTAAGAAGCGTGGCTGCTGACGAAAATCAACTTATTGGCAGGTTATAAGTGCGTCAGGCGCAACAATAGCCTCCTGACATAGCTCCCACAGGGGACCATTGATTAATTTTATTCAGACGAAACAATTAGCGGGGTTGATCCTGAGGCGATAAAAATCAAACCGGCTGACAACGCCTCACCGCTGCATCCCCCACCGCTTCACCGTCACCCGCTCCAACGTATCAAACACCAGATTCTCCACCAGCAAGCCAATCAAAATCACCACCGCCAACCCGGCAAACACCTTGTCGGTATAAAGCTCATTGCGATTCTGAAAGATGTACCAGCCCAAACCGCCTTTGCCGCTGGTAGCACCAAACACCAGTTCGGCAGCAATGAGGGTGCGCCAGGCAAACGCCCAGCCGATTTTCAGGCCGGCGAGGATCGACGGCAACGCTGCCGGGATCAGGATGAACAACACGAAACGCATGCCCTTGAGGCCGTAGTTGCGCCCGGCCATGCGCAGGGTTTCCGAGACGCCGAGAAAGCCTGCGTAAGTGTTCAGTGCCAAGGCCCAGAGCACAGAATGCACCAGCACGAAAATCAGGCTGTTCTGCCCCAGGCCAAACCACAATAACGCCAGCGGTAACAGCGCAATGGCCGGCAGCGGGTTGAACATCGACGTCAATGTGCTCAGCAGATCCCGGCCGAACTGCGTCGACACCGCCAGTGTGGTCAGGGCAAACGCCAGGACGATGCCGATCAGGTAACCCTTGAGCAACACCACCAGGGAAATCCACACCTTGCCCAGCAATTCACCACTGAGCAGGCCGTCATACAAGGCATGACCAGTTTGCAGGAAGCTCGGCAGCAGCAGGTCGTTGTTCTGATAACGGGCGACGGCCTCCCAGAGCACCGCGAGCAAAATCAGGATCAGGCTTTTGCGCAGCCAGCCCTGTTGCCACAAACGTTGGCCGAGGGGCAGTTCTCGCTCCAGCGGCACGCTGGTCAGTGGCTGTAGAACGGTTTCGAATTCTTTACGCAGGGATGATGATTGGCTCATCGGGCAATCCTCCAGGCAGCTCAATAAGCAATGCGGATATCAGTAAAATCCAGTTCGCGCTCGATTTGCGGCGACTGACCTTCATCGAACAACAGCCGATGAATACGCCGCGCCGATTCCTGGAACGCCACGCCACCGAGGCTGTGCAGATCGTATTGGTGGCTGTGGACTTCCGCCCTCACCCGCCCCGGATGCGGCGACAGCAACAGGATGCGATTGCCCACCACCAGCGCCTCTTCAATGGAGTGGGTCACGAACAACAGGGTGAAGCGCACCTCTTCCCACAGCAGCAGCAATTCTTCCTGCATCTTGCGCCGGGTCAGCGCGTCGAGGGCAGCGAAGGGTTCGTCCATCAACAGGATTTTCGGCTGCATCGCCAACGCCCGGGCGATGGCAACCCGCGCTTTCATGCCGCCCGACAACGTATGCGGATAGGCATCGGCAAAAGCCGCCAAGCCCACCTTTTCCAGGTAATGCAGCGCACGCTCTTCAGCGTCGCGACGCTTGAGAGTCTTAGACGCCAGCAGTGGAAACATCACGTTCTGTTTGACGGTTTTCCATGGCGGCAGTTGATCGAACTCCTGGAACACGACGATGCGATCCGGCCCCGGTGCATGGACGGTTTGCCCTTGCAGGCGAATCTCTCCTTCAACGGGCTGGATAAAACCACCGACCGCCTTGAGCAAGGTCGACTTGCCACACCCGGACGGGCCGAGCAGGACATAACGATCCGCCGGGTCGACTTCGAAACTGACTTGATGGGTCGCTCGAACCACACGCTGCGGCGTGCGGTATTCGAGGCTGACGTTATCGACCGACAGCAGCGCCTGCGCTGCCGTGGTCGGTTTGCTGACCGTGTGGCCTTGCAAAGGGGCATTCATTTCGGTCAGCTCCCTTGCAGCGGCTTGGCGTCCTGGAAGAAATAGTCCTTCCAGGAGTCCGGTTTGTTTTTGATAGCGCCCACGCGGTAGAGGAACTCGGCCAGCGGGTAGGTGTTTTTCGGCGTGACACTGAACTCGAACTGCGGGTTGTCGATAATCTTCAGCAGTTCTGCGCGGTCGATTTTCGCCTTGGTCACGCGGATATAGGTGTCGGCCGCCGCGCCTTTGTCGTTCTGGGCAAACTGCGCAGCTTCGGTCAGGGCGTCGATGAAGGCCTTATAGGTTTTCGGGTTTTCGTCGCGGAATTTTTCAGTGGCGAACAACACTGTCGGCGAGTTCGGGCCGAGCAGGTCGTAAGTGTTCAATACCACGTGCACATTGGGATTGGTCAGTGCCTGATCCTGGAACGGCGGGTTGGAGAAGTGCCCGGTCAGTTCGGTACCACCGGCCACCAGCGCCGCTGTCGCATCGGGGTGCGGGACGGCGATGGTGTACTTGTCGAGGCGATTGAATTCCTTGTCGCCCCACTGCTTGGCGGCAGCATATTGCAGGAAGCGCGACTGCACCGACACGCCGACCGCCGGTACTGCGATGCGGTCCTTCTCGGTGAAGTCGGCAATGGTTTTGACCTTCGGATTGTTGCTCACCAGGTAGTAAGGGAAGTTACCCAGGGAGGCGACGGCTTTGACGTTCTGCTTGCCATGGGTGCGGTCCCAGATGGTCAGCAGCGGGCCGACACCGGCCCCGGCAATGTCGATGGAACCGGAGAGCAATGCATCGTTGACCGCCGCGCCGCCGGAAAGCTGGGTCCAGTCGACCTTGATGTCGATGCCTTCCTGCTTGCCGTATTTCTCGATCAGATTCTGATCGCGAACCACGTTGAGCAATAAGTAAACGATGCCGAATTGTTCGGCGATACGGATTTCACCTTCGGCATGGGCCACGGTCGGCGCCACCAGGCTGCCGGCGATCAGGCTGAAACCCAGGCCGATGGCGGCGGCCAGTGGTGCAAATGGAATACGTTTGGACATGATCGATCTCCGACAAATCAGAAAGGCGCGTCGCCCTGGATGGTGGTGCGATACAGCTTGCGGCGCAGATGGCTGGGGCAGCCGGCGGCAAGATGGATCAGCGAACGGTTGTCCCAGAACACCAGGTCATGGGGCTGCCATTGATGGCGGTAGATGTTTTGCGGCAATACGCTGTGGGCGTAGAGCTCGGCCAGCAGCTGTTTGCTCTCGTCTTCGGGAAGGCCAAGGATGCGTGTGGTGAATCCTTCACTGACAAACAACGCCTTGCGGCCGTTCTCCGGGTGAGTCCGCACGATCGGGTGAACCACTTCGGCGACCTGGGCGAGTTGTTCCGGGGTCAGCGTCGGGCGCCAGTTGCCTTCGAATTTGGTCTCGCTGTAACGCGCAGTGTAGGAATGCGCGGCCGAGCGACCATCGACGGCTTTGCGCAGTGCTTCGGGCAGGTTGTCCCAGGCTTTGTGCATGTCAGCGAACAACGTGTCGCCACCTTCGGATGGCAACTCCTGGGCATGTAGCATCGAGCCCAGGCTTGGCAGTTCCTTGTAGGAGAGATCGGAGTGCCAGAACTTGCCGGCATCGCCAAGGCCGATGGATTGGCCGTTTTCAATAATGTTGGAAACAATGAGGATTTCCGGGTGCCCCGCCAGCAAAAACTGCTTGAGCACATGGATCTGCAACACGCCGAAGCGACGGCTGAAATCGATGTGCTGCTCGGGGGTGATGCGCTGGTCGCGGAACACCACCACGTGATGGTCCAGATGCGCGCGGTGGATGCGGGCGAAGTCCTGGTCATTGATTGGACGGGACAAGTTGAGCCCGACGATTTCGGCGCCCACTGCGCCGCTGAAGGGACGAATCTCGAAGAACTGTGGCGCGATAGCTGGCGATGCTGAAGCTGCTGACATAAATCTCTCCCACGCACGGCACGCTCAAAGGCGCGCGTCGATCAGAAACTCACGGTGGTCCCGTGTTGGTTCGGTCGTGCGGCGCGCCGATTGGTCGGCAGGTACGCAGGAGAGTGACTTTATAGGTATAAGAGGACTAATTTAAATACCGTTAGTGAATAACGATATGGCTTATTTCGGGTTCTTCAGGCAATCCCGGGAAGTACTCAGAACGTCATACCAGTAGGAGCCGGCTTGCTGGCGATGGTCTCAAATACGCCGCATTCATTCAGCTCATACGCTTTATCGTTATCGACCATCGCCAGCAAGCCGGCTCCTACAGAGAAACGCGAACTCCAACAGTTCCGCATTCTTGTTTCTGTGTTCCCCGGGATTGCAGCACCCGGAGCTGGCCTACCACTCAGGCTGGCTGGGCAGCGAGCCATGTCTCGTCGCAACACGCCTTGAGCGTTTCGCGCATCCAGCGGTGAGCCGGGTCCTTGTCGAAGCGCGGATGCCAGGCCTGGGTCAGCATCAGGGTCGGTAACGGGATCGGCAGGTCGAACGAGCGCAGTTTCAGTCCCAGGCGTCGCACGCTCAGTAGCGCTTCCTTGGGCACTGGCAAAATCAGATCCGAATCGGGCAGGGCGAACATCGCCGCATGGAAGCTCGGGGCAATGACCGCAACCCGTCGCTCCAGCCCCAGGGCATTGAGCGCTGTGTCGATCGGCCCGCGGGCTATGCCTCGCCGGGACATGCTGATATGGGAGAACCCCGCATAGCGCTCGGCGGTGATTTCTTCGTCGAACAATGGATGGTCCGCGCGTACCAGGCCGACAAAGTGGGTCGAGAAAAGATTCTGGACTTTCACTTCCGGGGTCTGCGGTCGGGTATTGCTGATGCTCAGATCGATCCGCCCTTCGCGTAGCGCTTCATCGTCGCCATCACCCTCCGGGACGAAGCGCAATTCGCAGTGCGGCGCCTGGCGGTCCATCGTATCGAACAGCTTGCCGCCGTACACGCCTACGAAAAAGTCATTGGCCCGGATACTGAAACGTCGGCGCAACGAGCCCAGTTCCACGGCATCGGCCGATCGAAACAGCAGCGCGGCCTGCTCCACCACGTCGCGCACCTGTTCACGCAACTGCAGGGCCTTGGGCGTCGGCACCAGCCCTCGCCCTGCGCGTACCAGAATGGGATCACCGATGGCCTCACGGATGCGCGTCAGCGTCCGGCTCATCGCGGCCGGGCTCAGGTTCATGCGGCGTGCGGCGCCGACAACGCTGCCCTCGTCGAGTAAGGCGTCGAGGGCAACCAACAGGTTCATGTCCGGGAGTTGCATGGTGTGCACTCGTGTCTGATATGGATTGACTCAGACACAATGCCAGCAGCCTCGCTGAACAATCAACGTTCGTGCAGCGCTTCGGCCCGGGCCCGAATGATTGGCTTGAGCAGGTAACTGAGCACGGTCTTCTTGCCGGTAATGATGTCTACCGAGGCGACCATCCCCGGGATGATCAGCAGCGGCTTTTCGTCAGAGCCAAGGTGACTACGATCGGTACGTAGCTTGATGATGTAGTAGGTGGTTTTCTTGTCTTCGTCGGTGATGGTATCGGCACCGATCTGTTCCAGTTTGGCCTTTAGCCCGCCATAAATGGTGTAGTCATAGGCGGTAAATTTCACCGTCGCTTCCTGCCCCGGGTGTAGAAAGGCGATGTCTTGTGGACGGACCTTCGCCTCGACCAGCAAGGTGTCGTCCAGCGGCACGATTTCCACCAGATCACTGCCTGGCTGGATGACCCCACCGATGGTATTGACCAGCAGCTTGTTGACGATCCCTCGCACCGGTGAAGTGACCAGGGTACGGCTGACCCGGTCTTCCAGGGCCTTGCCAGTGGCCTGGGCCTTGTTCAGGTCGGTGCGCGCTTCGTTGAGTTGTGTCAGGGCTTCGCTACGGAACTTGCCGCGGGTTTCGTCGATTTTGCGCTGTACTTCCTTGATCGCCGATTCGGCACGGGGGATCGCCAAGGTGGTGGCATCGAGCTGACCACGGGTCTCCACTTCGGCACGCTTGAGGCGCAATACTTCCACCGGAGAGACCGCGCCCTGAGCCACCAGCGGCTCGGACATGTTGATTTCCTGGCGTTGCAGACTCAGTTGCTGGCGGTACTGTGCCTGCTTGGAGGTGAACTCGCGCAGCTCTTGCTGACGCTGGATCAGTTGCTCCTGCAAGCCGCCAATCTCGTCGTGCAATTGCTGGCGGCGGCTGATGTACAACGATTCTTCGCTCTGGGCCTGCCCCGGAACCGCCTTGAGTACGTCTGCGGGGAAATTCAGCGGTCGGTCATCGACCTCGGCGCTCAGCCGCTCTACGCGCAACAGCATCGATAGCCGGTCAGCCTCGGTTTCGCCGACGTTGGAAGCAAATCGCGTATCGTCCAGGCGAATCAGCGGGGCGCCAGCCTCGACGATCTGGCCTTCCTTGACGAACAGTTCGGCGACGATACCCCCTTCAAGGTTCTGGATTTTCTGGATCTTCGACGACGGAATCGCCTTGCCATCACCCTTGGTCACTTCGTCGATGACCGCGAAGTTGGCCCAAAGCATGAGGAACACGAAGAAACCGATGATCGCCCAGATGGTCAGCCGCACCACGCGCGGCGCATCTTCGATCAGCGCCTTGTTCACTTCCGGCAATGGCTGGCCTTGCAGCGATGCGGAGCCCTTGAAGTAACGGCGGATAGAGTCCCTGAAACCCGACTTAAGCAACACTGATCTGCCCCTTCTTCAACGCTTCCATCACAACGGCTTTCGGGCCATCGGCGAGAATCTGCCCACGGTCGATCACCAACAGGCGATCAACCAGCGACAGCAGCGACGCCCGGTGCGTCACCAGCACCACGGTCTTGTTTTCAAT
Organism: Pseudomonas sp. GW821-FHT09H03; assembly: GCF_059415945.1. NCBI lineage: Bacteria > Pseudomonadati > Pseudomonadota > Gammaproteobacteria > Pseudomonadales > Pseudomonadaceae > Pseudomonas > Pseudomonas sp. GW821-FHT09H03. The sequence continues at coordinate 479,901 of NZ_JBWKOF010000002.1, forward strand.
CACCGCCGCCAGGCGTTGTTTGAGGCGTTCTTCGCCGGTGTTGTCCATCGCGCTGGTCGGTTCATCGAGCAGCAGGATCGGCGGGTTGAGCAGCAGCGCACGGGCCAGGGCAACGTTCTGGCGCTGACCACCGGACAGGTTCTGCCCACGCTCGCCGACCTGCAGCTCATAGCCTTGCGGGTGCAGACGGGCAAATTCGTGGACACCGGCCAGCTCCGCGGCTTGCAGCACTAACTCGTCTTCCACATAGCGCGCACCGGATACCAGGTTGTCGCGCAGGGTGCCGGCGAGTAACTGGATGTCCTGCGGCACGTAGCCGATGTTGTAGCGCAGTTCGCTGACATCGATCTGACGGATATCCACACCATCGACCAGCAACGCACCGTCGTCCGGCTGGTACAGCCCCACCAGCAGCTTCGCCAGCGAACTCTTGCCCGAGCCGCTACGGCCGATGATGCCGATTTTCTCGCCGGGACGAATCACCAGGTTGATGTTCTTCAGCGCCAGATTCTGCTGTTGCGGATAAGTGAAGTTGAGCTGCCGACATTCGATGGCACCCTGCAGTACCTTGCGGCTGAGCGGGCGCTCCTCGAAATTGCGCTCCTGAGGCAACTCCATCATTTGATCGACCGAGGTCATGGTCACGCGTGCCTGCTGGTAGCGGGTCAGCAAGCCGGACAGCGACGCCAGCGGGCTGAGCGCGCGGCCGCTGAGCATGTAGCAGGCGATCAGACCGCCCATGCTCAGGTCACCGGCGATGATCTTGTACACGCCAAAGACGATCATGATCACCCCGGCCAGTTGCTGGATCAGTAGGGTAATGTTCATCGCCAGACCGGAGAGCATTTTCACCCGCAGTTCAAGGCGGCTGAGGGTGCCAATGGTCTGCTCCCACTGATACTGGCGTTCGCTTTCAGCGTTGTTGACCTTGACCGCGTCGAGACCGGCGAGGGTTTCAATCAGGCTCGATTGACGCTCGGCACCCAGCGCCATGGTGCGTTCCATGGTTGCCACCAGGGGTTTCTGCAAGGCGTAGCCAATCGCCAGGGCAATCGGGAATGCCAGCACCGGAATCCACACCAGATGCCCGCCGAGTATCGCGATCACGATAAATATCAGGATGGTGAACGGCAGATCGATCAGGCTGGTCAGCGTCAGCGAGGCGAGAAAGTCGCGCAGGCTCTGGAACTCATGGATGTTCTGGGCAAAGCTGCCGACCCGCGCCGGACGGTATTTCATGGCCATGCCGACAATGCGCTCGAACAGCGTGGCGGAGATGATCAGGTCGGTTTTCTTGCCGGCCAGATCGAGGCAAAGACTGCGCAGGCTCTTGAGGATCAGGTCGAAGATGTAGGCGCCGGTGATGCCGAGCGCAAGCACCCACAGGGTGGCTTCAGCCTGGTTCGGTACGACACGGTCATAGACATTCATCACGAACAGCGGCGCGGCCATGGCGATGATGTTGATCAGGAAACTGGCAGCGATGGCGTCGGCATACAGCCCGCGCGAACGCTTGAGGGTATCGCGGAACCACGAGCGTGCGCGCGGAATCAGCGTGCCGTGGTTGACGTCGAATTTGTGCTGCGGCTGGGCGAAAAAGACTTTGCCAATGTAGTCGTCGGCCAGCAACTCGCGGCTAACCAGAGATTCGCCGCCATCGCTTTCGCTGAGCAGCACCCGGACCTGGTCTTCACCTTGCCACCCGAGCAGTACAGCACTGCGGCCATCCTTTAATAGCAACAGGGCCGGCATGGCGATGGCGGGAATTTCTTCCAGTTTGCGCTGCAGCACCCGGCCCTGCAGCCCGGCGCGAGCTGCCGCCCGGGGTAGCAACTCGACGCTCAAGCGTTGTTTGGGCAGTGGCAGGCCGGTTGTCAGCATCGCCGCACTGGCGGGCTTCTGGTGCAGCATGCAAAGAGCGAGCAGACCGTCCAGCAACGGATCGTCGTGCAATGCGCGTGGATCATGACTGAGATTTACTCGACTGATTTCTGATTCCACGCTCGACACTCTTTAGCAGTTGAAAGGGATAACTCAATTCATCCCGGGTAGCTGCACCTTGGGCTTCACATCGTTCTGCACAACGGATGCCAACGGCGCCACCACTCCCTGGCTCTTGAGCAACTCGCCCATGGTCGCCTTGATTCGATACTGAGTAAATAACTGAATGTTTTTGATCTCAGCTAAACGCCGCGATGCGGTGAACAGTTCATTTTCACTGTCGAGCAAGTCGAGCAAGGTACGTTCGCCGAGACTGAATTGACGCTGGTAGGCAGTTCGCACTGAAGTACTGCGATCGACGTACTGCTGGGCAATTGGTACCTGAGCGTTGGCGTTGTTCAAGGCATTCCAGGCCAAGCCGAGTTCTTCATTCAGTTGGCGCAGGGCGTTGTTGCGGATGTCCAGCGCCTGGTTCGACAGGTAGGCCCGAGATTCCAGATCAGCCTTGTTGCTGCCGCCGGCATACAGGTTGAAGCGCATACGCAGCATAGCCTGCCATTCGTTGTTGTGGCCGGCCTGGCCGTCAATATTGTTGTCGGCGGTGGAACCCAACTCAGCATCGACACGTGGATAGAATGTCGACTTGGCGGTCTCATATTGCTTTTCCGCAGCAGCGATGTCGGACTCGGCCGAGCGCAGGATCGGGCTGTTTTCCAGCATCTGCGCGCGGGCTTCGTTCAGATCGGCCGGCAATAGCGCCATGAATGGCGCCGGGCGCTCCAGCTGATCGGGCATCTGACCGACAGCACTGAGGTAATTGGTCTCGGCATCAGCAAGGTTGGTCTGCTCAGTGAGCAGATTATTACGGGCCTGGGCCATCCGGGCCTCGGCCTGGTCAAGGTCGGCACCACTGCCGACGCCCCGCTGGGTGCGTAGCTGTATCTGATCGTAAATGCGCTGGTGGCTTTTGAGGTTGTCTTCGGCCAGGCGTACGAACTCACGGCGAGTCAGCACGTCGAGATAAACCTGGGCCACGGTCAGCCCGGTGCGTTCGGAGGTGCCAAGCAACGAGTAGGCACGGGAGTTGACGGTGGCTTGTTGGCGCCCCACTTCGTTCGACGTCGCAAAACCGTCGAAGACCATTTGCGACAGACGTAAATTTGACTCGCCGCGGCTCAGGGTTTCGTAGTGGTTATTGCTGCCATCGCCTCGGGTGGTCACGCTATCAGTGCCTTCACGGCCATAACCGCCCAGCAGGTCGACCTTGGGCAGGTATCCCCCTTTCGCAGCCTTTAACTGATAATCCGCGGCCAATCGGCTGTTTACGCCTGCCTGGACCTCCGGATGGACATCCAGCGCCTGTTGCATGGCTTGCGGTAAGGATTGCGCTTGAACAAAAGAGGCGGTGAGAGCGAAAGGTATAGCCATGAACAAAAGCGGACGCATGGTAGGAATTTCCCAGAACTACTTGTCTTGAATCAGCGCGAATGAAAACGCCGTGTCGGAAGATGGCAGGTGGGATGACCGCATGTCGGAAAGTTCAAAAGCGGAACTGAATCACGCGCCTAGGGCAGGCCACCCATCAAATATCAATGTGACATTATTGGGACGATTGTTTAGGATGGATCCAAGAAGGTCAATAGTTTGGCATAAAGTTAATAGCCAAAGAATATAGACAAAATATTGGCGCAAACTAGCGTCAAATATTTGTACTACTTTTAAAAATTGCGTCCCCGATCTGATAAGTCCCCCCTCAGGTCAATGTAAGTCAACTGAATGTGACACCCGGAGAGTCTTCAATGAGCAGTGTTGTTGCCGTCGTCAAAAGCATTGTCGGTCAAGTTTTCGTGGTGTCACCAGAGGGCGTGCGCCGCGTACTCGTTGAAGGCGACCGACTGTCCGTCGGCGACCAGATTGACACGGGCCTGTCCGGCGCCGTGTCCCTGGAACTGGCTGACGGCCGTACCCTGGATCTGGGACGTGAAACCCAATGGAGCGCCAGCGCTGCGGACTCCAGCAGCGATCTGGCAGAAGCCACCGCGCAAGCCGCGCCATCCGTTGATGAACTGCAACAAGCTATCGCCGCCGGCGTCGACCCGACTACGGCACTTGAGGCTACCGCTGCCGGTCCGGCTGCGGCGGGCTCTAATGGTGGTGCCGCCGGTGGCGGTCACAGCTTTGTTATGCTCGATGCCACTGCTGGCCGGGTAGACGCAACCATTGGTTTCCCAACCGACGGTCCTGATTCCGCTGCCGCAATCACCACGCTCGATATCGGCAATCAGAACACCACTACCAGCAACGCTGCGAGTGTCCTGACCGCTGATACTGGCTCACTGGCCGAAGACAGCGTCGCAACGGGTAACGTACTGAACAACGATAGCGATGCTGACTCGCAACTCAGCGTCGCCAGCTTCACCGTCGCCGGATTGACCGGCAGTTTCACCGCAGGCCAGACAGCGACTATCGTCGGGGTCGGTACCGTGACCATCGGCACCAATGGCAACTACACCTTTACTCCGGACGCCAATTACCACGGCGTCGTACCGCAAATCACGTACACCACCAACACCGGCTCGACCAGCACGCTGGATTTGACCGTGACTGCAGTCGACGACAGTTTCATCGACGCCAGCGAAACCGTAACGGTCAACGAAGACTCGGCGGCTACCGGCAACGTGTTGTCGGGTACTTCGAGCGTCGATGGCCCGGTCAGCGTGGTCAATTTCACCATCGGTGAAACCACTTACTCCGCCGGCAGCACCGCGACTATCGCCAACGTCGGTACCCTGGTGATCGGGGCTAACGGCGACTACACCTTTACCCCGGCAGCCAACTACAACGGCAGCGTGCCGACAGTGAGCTACACCGTCACTGACGGCTCCGGTACGGACGTCACCTCGACCCTGAACATCGATGTCACCCCGGTCGACGACAGCTTCACCGACGCCAGCGAAAGCGTTACGGTCAACGAAGACACCGCGGCGACTGGCAACGTGTTGTCGGGCACTTCGAGCATGGATGGCCCGGTCAGCGTGGTTAACTTCACCATCGGTGAAACTACTTACGCCGCTGGCAGCACCGCGACTATCGCCAACGTCGGCACCCTGGTCATTGGTACCGATGGCGCGTACACCTTTACTCCGGCCGCCAACTACAACGGCACGGTGCCAAGCGTGAGCTACACGGTCACCGACGGCTCTGGCAACAACGTCACCTCGACTCTGAACATCGACGTCAGTCCGGTCGACGACAGCTTCACCGACGCCAGCGAAAGCGTTACGGTCAGCGAAGACACCGTCGCCACCGGCA
>NZ_JBWKOF010000002.1:485250-487145 GCF_059415945.1 Pseudomonas sp. GW821-FHT09H03
GTTTATACCTTCACCCCGGCAGCCAACTACAACGGCAGCGTGCCAAGCGTCAGCTACACCGTCACCGACGGTTCCGGCAGTGACGTCACTTCGACCCTGAACATCAACGTCAGTCCGGTCGACGACAGCTTCACCGACGCCAGCGAAAGCGTTACGGTCAGCGAAGACACCGTCGCCACCGGCAACCTGTTGTCGGGTACTTCGAGCGTCGACGGCCCGGTCAGCGTGGTTAACTTCACCATCGGTGATACCACCTACGCCGCTGGCAGCACCGCGACCATCGCCAACGTCGGCACCTTGGTGATCGGAGCCAACGGGGTTTATACCTTCACCCCGGCAGCCAACTACAACGGCAGCGTGCCAAGCGTCAGCTACACCGTCACCGACGGTTCCGGCACTGACGTCACTTCGACCTTGAACATCAACGTTACCCCGGTCGACGATAGCTTCACCGACGCCAGCGAAAGCGTTACGGTCAACGAAGACACCGCGGCTACCGGCAACGTGTTGTCCGGCACTTCGAGCGTCGACGGCCCGGTCAGCGTGGTCAACTTCACCGTCGAAGGCGTCACTGGTACGTTCACCGCCGGCACCACCGCAACCATCGCCAACGTCGGCACCCTGGTCATTGGTGCCGATGGCGCCTACACCTTTACTCCGGCCGCCAACTACAACGGCACGGTGCCAAGCGTGAGCTACACCGTAACCGACGGTTCCGGCACTGACGTCACTTCGACCTTGAACATCAACGTTACCCCGGTCGACGATAGCTTCACCGACGCCAGCGAAAGCGTTACGGTCAACGAAGACACCGCGGCTACCGGCAACGTGTTGTCCGGTACTTCGAGCGTCGATGGCCCGGTCAGCGTGGTCAACTTCACCATCGAAGGCGTCAGTGGCACGTTCACCGCCGGTCAGACAGCCAACATCGCCAACGTCGGCACCCTGGTGATCGGAGCGAACGGTGAATACACCTTCACCCCGGCCGCCAACTACAACGGCAACGTGCCAGGCGTCAGCTACACCGTCACCGACGGCTCCGGCACTGACGTCACCTCGACCTTGAACATCAACGTCACCCCGGTCGACGACAGCTTCACCGATGCCAGCGAAACCGTGACCACCGCCGAAGACGCTCCAGTCACCGGCAGCGTCCTGAGTGGAACGAGCAGCGTCGATGGCCCGGTCAGCGTGGTCAACTTCACCATCGAAGGCGTCACTGGTACGTTCACCGCCGGCAGCACCGCGACCATCGCCAACGTCGGCACCCTGGTCATTGGTGCCGATGGCGCCTACACCTTTACTCCGGCCGCCAACTACAACGGCACGGTGCCAAGCGTGAGCTACACCGTCACCGACGGCTCCGGCACTGACGTCACCTCGACCTTGAACATCAACGTCACCCCGGTCGACGACAGTTTCACCGACGCCAGCGAAACCGTGACCACCGCCGAAGACGCTCCAGTCACCGGCAGCGTCCTTAGCGGAACGAACAGCGTCGACGGCTCGGTCAGCGTGGTCAATTTCACGGTTGACGGCGTCAGTGGGACCTTCACAGCCGGCCAGACCGCCACCATCGCAAACGTCGGCACCCTGGTCATTGGTGCCGATGGCGCGTACACCTTTACTCCGGCCGCCAACTACAACGGCAGCGTGCCAAGCGTCAGCTACACCGTCACCGACGGTTCCGGCACTGACGTCACTTCGACCTTGAACATCAACGTTACCCCGGTCGACGATAGCTTCACCGACGCCAGCGAAACCGTTACGGTCAACGAAGACACCGCGGCTACCGGCAACGTGTTGTCCGGTACTTCGAGCGTCGATGGCCCGGTCAGCGTGGTCAACTTCACCATCGAAGGCGTCAGTGGCACGTTCACCGCCGGTCAGACAGC
>NZ_JBWKOF010000003.1:0-129269 GCF_059415945.1 Pseudomonas sp. GW821-FHT09H03
TAAGCGCTGTGAGGCGTTGAGCTAACCAATACTAATTGCCCGTGAGGCTTGACCATATAACACCCAAGCAATTTGCGCTTAAGAGCCAGATTGCGGTGTGTGAAGACGAAAGAACCGAAAGTTCGAATCTTACAAACACCGAAAGCTATCACATACCCAATTTGCTGAAGCGAGGCCGACTGGCCACGACTCGGTACCCGAATTTCTTGACGACCATAGAGCATTGGAACCACCTGATCCCATCCCGAACTCAGCAGTGAAACGATGCATCGCCGATGGTAGTGTGGGGTTTCCCCATGTGAGAGTAGGTCATCGTCAAGATTAAATTCCGAAACCCCTATCTGCGTATGCAGGTAGGGGTTTTGTTTTTGGTCGCGGGAAAATCCAGCACAAATTGGCAGAGTTATTTTTGCCTGAGAACACTAGAATAGGCCCAACTTATTCAGAGTCAGAGCCCTTATGCCGGATCCGGTTGACGCCTCCAGGCTGTCAGAATTACCGCTTGAGAACCTGGTTGCCTGTCACGAGTGCGACTTGCTGATGCGCAAGCCAGAGCTCGCCCACGGCGAAAAAGCCCTGTGCCCGCGCTGCGGTTACGAACTCTATGCCCATCGGCACAACGTGGTGCAGCGCAGCCTCGCCCTGGTCATCAGTGCCCTGTTGTTGTTTGTCCCGGCGAACTTTTTACCCATCATGCAACTCAATCTACTCGGACAATCGTCGCAAGACACTGTCTGGAGCGGGGTTGTCGCGCTTTTCGATACGGGCATGCAAAGCGTTTCAGTCATTGTGTTCCTGTGCAGCATGGCTATACCGCTACTCAAGCTGCTCTGCCAATTGGTCGTCTTGCTGAGTATCCGTTTTGACGTCGGACGCAGTTATGGCTTGTTGCTCTATCGCATTTATCACCATTTACGCGATTGGGGGATGCTCGAGGTTTACCTCATGGGCGTATTGGTGGCGATCGTAAAGCTGGCAGATATGGCAGCGATCACCGTGGGCTTGGGCCTGGTGTGCTTCATCAGTTTGTTGCTGGTCCAGATCTGGCTGGAGGTCGTAATGTCCCCACACCAGATCTGGCAGGCTTTATCAGGAGAGGATGCCCATGCGGGCGATTGATGCAGGCATTCTGATTTGTATGGAATGCCATGAATTGAACAGGCAGGAAGCCGAGATGCACGAGCAAGTCTGTACTCGCTGCGGTGCGTTGGTGCACGCCCGTCGGCCGAACAGTCTGGTGCGTACCTGGGCGTTGCTGATAACTGCCGCCATTCTTTATATACCAGCCAATGTTTTGCCGATCATGACTGTGAACACTCTGGGCAAAGGCGACCCCAGCACTATCATGTCCGGCGTCATCGACCTGGTTCATTATGGGATGTTTCCTATTGCGGCCGTGGTGTTTGTCGCCAGTATCGTGGTGCCCACTTTCAAACTGGTGGGTATTGCGCTGCTGCTGTTCTCCGTGCAACGCCGACAGCCACTTTCGGCGCGGCAGCGTATCTGGATGTACCGCTTCATTGAATTCATCGGCCGCTGGTCGATGCTCGATATCTTTGTGATCGCCATCCTGGTGGCGGTGGTGAATTTCGGGCGCATTGCCAGCATCGAAGCCAATCCTGGCGCCATCGCCTTCGCCTCCGTGGTGATTCTGACGATGCTTGCCGCTGTAACTTTCGATCCCCGACTGATTTGGGATAACACGGAGTCGGACGACGACCATGACTGATTTGCCTGTAGCGAAAACCCGACCGGCCTCGAACTGGTCTGCCATTTGGGTTCTGCCCCTGATCGCCTTGATCATCGGTGGCTGGCTTGGCTGGCGTGCCTATAACGAGACCGGCATCCTGATTCAGGTACGCTTTGAAAGTGGTGAAGGCATTCAGGCCAACAAGACCGAGGTTGTCTACAAAGGCATGTCGGTCGGCAAGGTCAAAAGCCTCAAGCTCGATGACGAAGGCAACTCAAAGGGCGTCATCGCCACTGTCGAGATGAACAAGGATGTAGAGCAATACCTCAAGACCAGCACGCGTTTCTGGCTGGTGAAGCCGAGCGTGACCCTGGCCGGGATTACCGGTCTGGAGACGCTGGTATCAGGTAACTATGTGGCGATAAGCCCGGGGGAGGGCGAACCTTTACGCAAATTCAAGGCCCTGAAGGAGGAGCCGCCGCTTTCCGATGCGCAGCCAGGTCTGCACCTGACCATCAAGGCCGATCGCCTGGGTTCGTTGAATCGTGGCAGCCCGGTGTTCTACAAGCAGATCAAGGTCGGTCAGATCAAGAGCTACGTGCTCTCCGAAGACCAAAGTACCGTGGAGCTCAAAGTCTTCATTGAGCCCACCTACGCCAAGCTGGTGCGCAAACATACGCGTTTCTGGAATGCCAGTGGGATCAGCATTGATGCCAACCTCTCGGGGGTGAAAGTACGCAGTGAGTCCCTGGCCAGCATCGTCGCTGGCGGTATCGCATTCGCCACACCGGAGAATCGCAAGGACAGCCCGCCCACCGATCCGAGTTTGCCGTTCAGGCTCTACGAAGACTTCGATGCGGCGGCGGCCGGTATTCGGGTCAAGGTCAAACTGACCGATTTCGATGGCTTGCAGGCCGGCCGTACGCCGGTGATGTACAAGGGCATCCAGGTTGGCAATCTCAAGGCTTTGAAAGTGGACCCGGACCTGTCTGGTGCGACTGCCGAACTGACCATGGACCCGCTAGCTGAAGACTATCTGGTCGAGGGTACGCAGTTCTGGGTGGTCAAACCGTCGATTTCCCTGGCAGGGATCACCGGATTGGAGGCACTGGTCAAAGGTAACTACATCGCCGTACGTCCTGGTGATAAAGGCACCGCACCACAACGCGAGTTCGCGGCTCGGCCCAAGGCGCCACCATTGGATCTGCGTGCGCCTGGCCTGCACCTGGTGTTGTTCACGGAAAACCTCGGTTCGCTGGAAGTCGGCAGCCCGGTTCTCTACAAGCAGGTAAAAGTCGGTTCCGTGCAGAGTTACCAGTTCTCGCGCACCAAGAAGCAACTCGTCATTGGCGTGCACATCGAGAAGGAATACGAAGGCCTGGTCAATGCCTCGACACGCTTCTGGAATGCCAGCGGGATTACGCTCACGGGCGGGCTGAGCGGCGGGATCCAGGTGAAAAGCGAATCCTTGCAGAGCTTGATGGCCGGCGGCATTGCGTTCGACACACCGCTGGCCAAGGCGCCGCTGGAGAAGCGGGTACCAAGGTTCCGCTTGTTTACCAGCAAGGAGGAGGCTACGCAAAAAGGCGAAATCATCACGATCAGGGTCGATCGTGCCGATGGCCTGAGCACCGGTACGCCGATTCGCTTCAAGGGTCTGGATGTCGGCAAGATCGAAGACGTGGACCTGAGTGACGACCTGCAATCGGTGCTACTGACCGCGCGTATCAATGAGGTGCCGGAGCGTATCGCCCGGGTCGGCAGCCAGTTCTGGGTGGTCAAGCCTGAGCTGGGGCTGCTCAAGACTGCGAACCTGGAAACATTGGTGACCGGGAAATACATCGAGGTGCAGCCCGCATCGAAGAATCTGGGGCCGCAGAAAAACTTTGTGGCGCTGCCCAACCCACCAGAGACTGCCAAGCAGGAAGCCGGTTTGAGCCTGGTGTTGAGCGCACCGCGACGTGGATCGTTGAAGCCCGGAGTACCGGTGACCTATCGCGAAATCGCCGTGGGCAAGGTCACGGGATACGAGCTGGGTCAGACCGCCGACCGTGTGCTGATCCGCATTCTGATCGAGCCGAAGTACGCGCCATTGGTACACAGCGGTACGCGGTTCTGGAACACCAGCGGGTTCGACTTCGACGTCGGTCTGTTCCGTGGGGCGACCGTGCGTACCGAGTCCCTGGAAACCATGATCCAGGGTGGCGTTGCCTTCGCCACGCCGGACGGCGAGCGCATGGGCAGTCCGGCGCGGCCGGAGCAGACGTTTGCACTGTTTGACAAGTTCGAAGATGAATGGCTGACCTGGGCGCCGAAGATTCCCCTCGGCAAATAGTTTTTCGGTGTCTGTGATGGCCTCTTCGCGGGCAAGCCCGCTCCCACAGGATTTGCGCGATTTCAAAGTCGGTGCAGGACCTGTGGGAGCGGGCTTGCCCGCGAAGAGGCCATCAAACTCACTGAAAGCCCCAAGCATGAGCCCAAAATGAAAAAGGCCGCGATCCATTGGAACGCGGCCTTTTTCGTATCTAACGGTTCAACTCAAACCGCATCCAGCTCCGGCTCATCCGCCTGTTCGTTAACGGCCGCCTTCACCTGATCATGCCGACGAATGTACTTCCAGTCCGCCTCGTCGATGTAGATGCCGGCCGGTCCGCTGCCGCCTTCCAGGTCGATGGCGACACTGGCGCAGACCTGCGGCTTCACACTGGCCAGGATCGGCACGAAGCCCAGTTGCAAGCTTGTTTCCAGCAACGCCGCCTGGTTTTTCTCATCGATGTCAGCAGCTTCGTCGAGGTAGTAGGGCAGACGTACGCGACCGGCCTGGTCGCGGTCCATCAAGTGCAGCAACAAGTACATGTTGGTCAGCGCCTTGATGGTCATGGTGGTGCCGTTGGAGGCAGCGCCGTCGATGTCGGTATGAATCACCGGCTGACTGTTGACCTTGGTGATCTCGAACGCCAGCTCGAACAGATCCTTGAGACCGAGCTGGTTGTGGTTGGCCGCCACCAGTCGCGCCAGGTACTCCTTGGCCTCTTCGTTCTTGTTGTCCTGCTCGGCGCTCTGGCTCAGGTCGAAGACGGACAGGGTTTCGCCTTCTTCATACTGGCCCGCGCTGTGGATGATCTGATCGATGTGCTTGAGCGCTTCCTTGTTCGGCGCAAGTACGATGCGGAAGCTCTGCAGGTTGGACACCTGGCGCTTGTTGATCTCGCGGTTGAACAGCGCCAGCTGGTGTTCAAGGCTGTCGTAGTCGCTGCGAATGTTGCGCAGGGTCCGGGCGATGTCGGTCACCGCCGCACGACGGGCCTTGCCCAGGGTCAGGGCTTCATCAGTACGGTGCGCATAAGCGTTGATCAGCAGTGACAGACGGCGCTCCATGTCGTCTTCGCTGTCGAACTTGGCCACGCCCTTGAGGCGTACCTGTGCGTACAGGGCTTCGATCTGCCCGTCGGCGCGCAGCAGGCCTTGCCAGCTGTCCTGATAGTCGTTGAGCAGTGGCAGCAGGTTGTCCATGGAGTCGTCGACCGGGTCCATGAACGGCGTACCGAACGGCAGATCCGCCGGCAGCAGCTGACGACGGCGCAGAGCGTCATCAAGGGTGCGTTGCTTGGCTTCCATGTCGCCGATCTGCCGGCCGACCAGTTGCAGCTTGGCCGACAATTGCTGGACGCGTTCGGTGAAGGCGTCGCTGGAACGCTTCAATTCGTCCTGGGCCGCCTCCATCTGCGCCAGCTGTTCCAGCTTGTCGCCTTCTTCTGCGCTCAGGGTTTGGGCGCGGCGGAAATCTTCCAGGGCTTTCTGCGCGTCCAGCACCTGCTGGTACAGCGCTTCGGTCTGGGTTTTGCTCGCGGCGCGGTCGGCGGCCACGGCTTGTTGGGTCTTGAGTTGCTTGAGTTCTTTGTCCAGACGCTCTTTCTGATCGCGCAACGCTGCGCGGTCAGCCAACGCCTGCAGCGCTGGCGGCTCGATGTGCGAGATGTCGATGGACAGGCCCGGCACTTCGAAGCGTTCGCCTTTGAAGCCGTCGAGGATCAATTCCATGGATTTGACCCACTGACCGTCCTCGTCCAGCGTGATGCCGTGTTCGCCCAGCGGCAGGCTGAACAGTGCGCTGTTGAACAGGCGCATCAGGCGTTCGACATCTTGCTGCGAGAACTCTTCGCGCAGTCGGGCGTAGCTATTGTTGTCGGCGTGATCGAGTTGTTGCTTCACCGATTTCAGGCGTTTTTCCAGATCGCGCAAACGCTCTTCGAGGTCTTCGGCAGAGAACTGCCGCGACTGGGCCAACGCACCGGCCAGTTCGTCGTGGGCGTCCTTGGCCGCCAGCAGCTGCTGCTCCAGCACCTTGACGTCATCGACCAATGCGAAGCGATGCTTGAGCACCGACAGTTCGCCAAGCCAGCGCTGGATGCCGGTGATTTCCCGTTCCAGACGCATCAACTCTTGGGTGCCACCGCGCTGATCGTTTTGCAGGGCGTCCTGCTCGTTGCGGTAGTGCTCGGCCTGAATGGTCAGCTCTTCCTTGCGCGCGCTGGCGTATTCCGACCAGGTACCCAGCAGGGAGTCGAGCAGTGGCGAGATCCGGTGCAGTTTGCCGCGCAGGATGTCGCGCTGCTTCACGCCATTGGCCAAGGCTTCGACCAACGGGCCGGCGGCGACCAGCGAGTTGTAGTCCTGCTCCATGCGGCGCACGTCGCGGAAGGCCTCTTCACAGGCGGCGATGTAATCGACGCTGCCGGAACGCAGGCTGTGCTCGAAGGCATCGAGGAACAGCTGCTTGAGCTTGGCCGCAGTGATCTCGCGCATGTGCAGCAGGTTGATGAACAGCGCACGGAAGGTCTTCAGGCTTTGCTCGCTGGTGGAGCGCAGCGGGATCAGCGTCAGGTCCAGCGGGATCGAAGTGTGACCGCCAACCAGCAGGCGGCGCAGTTCATCCGGTTTGAGCTCATAGGCTTTGAGGCCTTCGCGCTCAAGGTTGGTGAACAGTTCCTTCTGGCGCAGGCAGGTATCGTTTTTCTGGTAATGGGCCAGGTCCAGCTTGCCAGCATAGGCAAAGAACTGGTGACCGAAGCCGCCACCCGGGCCGCGACCGACCACGCCTATCACGTGCGGGCCGTGGGGCAGGTTCACTTCGACCAGGATGTAGCTGGTATCCGAGGCGAAATAGAAGCGCCGGGATTGTTCCAGGCTGTATTTGCCGAAACTCATGTCCGACATGCGCGCCAGGATCGGGAACTGCAGGGCGTTGATCGAAGCGGATTTACCGAGGTTGTTCGCGCCGTAGACTGACAGCGGCTCTTCCAGCGGAAACAGGCCAAGGCTGTAGCCGGCGGTGTTCAGAAGAGCAAAGCGGCGGATGCCGTAACGTTCATTGCTCATGCGTCGAGCTCCTGTTCTTCGGCGATGGCACGGGCCAAAGCGTCTTCTTCGCTTTCGCCCTCGAATTCACTGAGGTCCAGCGGGTCGTCGGTCTGCAGCAGTTTTTCGTCGCTGTCTTCGTCGATCAGCACAGGCACCGGCAATGGCAGCACGCTATGCAGGCTGGCCGCCAGGTCACGGTCCTGCTGTACCGACAGGCAGACATCCAGGAAGCGGTGCATCGGCGGCAGGAAACGGTACACGCCGTTTTCTTCGCCGGCGAAACCGAGCTGGGTCATGCGGCGCATGATTTTTTCTTCGAGTTCTTCCTGGGTCTGCACTTCGGCCTGGATGAACAGGTCGCGGTACTTTTCCAGCAGCGACGGCAACTCATCGCGACCGAGGCTGCCGCCGTCGAGCACCGCGATCGGGTCGCGGCCCTGATCGGCCAGGTGCTCGACGAGGATGAAGGTGAACAGCGCCAGACGCTGGGCAGTCTTGTTCACCGCCGCGGCGGCGAGGTCCGGCACGAAGTAGTAGAAGCCACGGGTGTCGCAGACCAGTTCGAAGCCCAAGGCCTTGAACAGCGTGCGGTACTGGTCCTGGAAATTCGACAACTGTGCGTACAGCTCCGGGTCGCGGCGGCTGACGTGGTAACCCTTGAACAGCTCGCGAAAGATCGGCGCCAGATGGGACAGTTCGGATAGATCAAGATGCATGGGGGATGCTCGCAGAATTCTCGTTACTGTCATCGCTGACCGAGAGCAGGGCGAAGGAGCGCAGGCTGACCTGGTGCTCGTGAGTATGGTATTCGCGACGTTCCAGACGCTCGCGCCTGAAGCGTTTCTCCCGGGACAGGCGCGAGAACCAGTACAGCAATTCGTCGGTGGCGCCCTCCGGCTCCTGTTCCAGCAGCCAGGTCATCAGGTCCGGCATCGGCAGGGCGTCCTCGCAGCGCTCGAGCATTTCCCGAACGGTACGAGGCGCGCGCGGGGCTTCACCTTTCTGGGTCTTGTGAGCCTTGGGGAAACGCGCCGGTTTCGGTTCGAAACGGGCCAGGGCATAAACGTAGGCTTCAACCTGGCTGGCACTGCCGAGGAAGGTACTTTGCGGGCGGGTGAACATCGGCATCGCGGCTTGCGGCACAGCGTCGATGCCTTTACGGCGAATGGCCGACAAGGCCAGTGCTGCGCCACGGGTCACGGCGTTGTGGCGTCGCGCTTCTTCACGCAGCGGCAGCAGCAGCTCGCGGGCGTGACGCAGGGTCAACTGGGCGCTGGTCTGCATTTCGAGGATGCGCGCGTGGGTGCGCAGCAGCATGTCATCATCGACCAGATGGCCCAGGCGCTGCTGCTCGCTGAGCATCTTCAGCAGCACGGTTTCGACCTTGCGCACGCCTTGTTCGAAGGCGCCATCGGCGTTCACCAGATCAATCATCGGCTCGACGTATTCGTCCCAGGTCGCCAGCACTTCAGCGTAACGCTGACGCAGCGGAATCTGCCGGTCGCTGGTTTTCGCCCGTTCGGCGACGGCTACCAAGGCCTGTTCGTCGTTGTCGAGCTTCTTCAAAACGTCGCGAACGCGCATGTCGAGCAGGCGCAACTGGCGCGCCAGGTCGTTGCCATCGCGGATGTCGAAAGCGTCCTGGATGTAACCGGCCAGGCGTTCGAGGTGGCGTAGGTAAGCTTCAATCTCCAGGCACAGACCCAGACGGTGCTCACGGCGCAGGTAGGCGAGGAAGTCGTGGATCTGCGCATTGAGTTCGAAGCGGTTCGGGCTTTTCGCCACCGGAACCAGGATATCGAGGCGGATCCACACGTCCAGCAGGCTGGTGATGTCCTGCGGCGTACTGTCGAGTTGCTGGGCGGCCAGTTGCGTGCGCAGTTCGTTCAGGCTCAGTGTGCCTTGGTCGAAGTGCTCGCACAGTGGCTCCAGAAGTGCCCAGTGTTCAGCGAGGGCGCGCAAGACGCGCTTGGGTTCGATCATCGGAATGGCCGGCTGCTTGGCGATTAAAAGCGGCGATTGTACTGCATCGGGGGCAATGCGATTCACTCTCGGGACAGGCTGTCGCCATTTTTCATAAGTGGACTATCGGTGAAACCAATCGATCAACTGCGGGCGATCTTCAGCGAAGGGCGGTAGAATCGGCGCACTATCAGTTATCCACAAGTGGCCGACCTTTGCTTATCGAGTCCCGTCGTCGCGCTTATCTGGCCGCCATGCAGGTGGTCAATTGGCTGCCGCGCACCGAATTGCCCTTTGCTGCACCGTCGCGGCCCGAGCTGCTTGAGATACCAAAGCCGCTGGTCGTCGTGCCGCTGACTCCTGCAGCGACGCCTGTGCCTGTGGCCAAAACAGCCGCCGAGCCTACTGCCGCGCCAGTTGAGCGGGTGAAGATCGAAGTGCCTCGTCCTTCACTGGCCAGCACGCGCACGGGCGCCAAGCCTGAAGAAGAGCTGGCCCCGGTCGTGGTCAAGGCGCCGGTGGTGCCGCCTCCCCGTTTTGCCCTGCAATTGCTGCGGGCCGGCCGCTGCCTGCTGCTGGTGGAGTTATCCACAGGCGAATCCTTCCAGACCCGCGATCCGGCGTACCTGCTGCTCAAAGACATGCTGCGCGCAGCCGGCCTGCCGGACAGCCCGCAAATCGTTGGCGAGCCGGTGCGCTGGCCCCTGCTGGCCCGGGGCTCGATGGATCAAGGGCCGGAAGCGGCCCGTGATTTTGTGCAAGGCTTCCTTAGCGTGCGAATGGAAGAGTCACCCTGTGTCTGTCTGTGGTTGATCGGCCTGCCCGCGGTACGGTTTGCCGGTGAGGCGGATGCCGAGGCGTTCAACCGCGAGTTGCAAATCGAAGGGCTGGGCTCGGCGTGGGCGTTGCCTGGCCTGGAATCATTAATGGAAGAGCCACAGCGTAAGGCTGATGTCTGGCAAGCCATGCGTCGGCTGATGGCGCGCTGGAAAGAATCGAATGAGTGACGCTGTATCGTTCCGCCCGATGACCGAGGCGGACCTGGAGCCCGTGCTGAAAATCGAGTACGCGGCGTATAGCCATCCCTGGACCCGCGGGATATTCCTCGACGGCCTGGGCAAGTATCAGATCTGGCTGATGTTCGAAGGCCAGCAACAGGTGGGGCACGGGGTGGTGCAGATCATCCTCGATGAGGCACATCTGCTGAACATTACCGTCAAGCCGGAAAACCAGGGCCGTGGCCTGGGGCTGACCTTGCTTGAACATCTGATGGCGATTGCCTACAAGGCCGACGCGCGGGAGTGCTTTCTGGAAGTGCGTGACAGCAATACCGCGGCGTTCAAACTGTATGAGCGATATGGTTTCAACGAGATCGGTCGGCGCCGTGATTACTATCCGGCGGTGGGCGGGCGCGAAGATGCGGTGGTGATGGCCTGTACCTTGGTGGATTGAACCAGAAAGCATCGCGGGCTCGCCCGCGATGACGCCCTCACTGATGTCAAAAATCAACGCTTGCGATCAAGCGGATCCCGCTGCGCCATCTCCGCCTCATCCAGCCCGTTACCTCCGCCGATATCGTCTTCATCAACCACGCTCAAGTCCCAATCGGCCCGACCATCTTCGCCTGCTTCACGGGCATCTCGCGCCCCGTCTTCGCGGATCAGGGTTTGCGGGCTCATGTCGTCATCGGTGGGTTCATGGTCATCGGTCGAGGCACCGGTCATGCCGGCTTCAATAACGCGCTGGCGGGGCATAAGCTGCTCACGCTCGCCCTCTGGCAATTCATCACCGATCCTGGCGCTGGGTTCTTCTTCGTCAAAATCCAGCTCATGCATCGAACCCATGCGATCTTCGTTGTCATCGATGGGCTCAGGTTGCACCGCATCGTATGGACGTCGTGAATCAGTCATGGCAATTCCTCATATACTGTGGGCCTTACAAGGGTGGACCCACCGTACTCATGAGAATTCCACCGGCGTGGAGCCGAGATAGAAATCAGGGGCATTTTCCACTCACGCACGTGACCCCGACGGACGGTTGTCTGTCAAAGCTGCGCATCATTCACGAGGCTACATCCCATGAACGAATTACAAGATCTGATTGATAACAACGAGCGCTGGGCTGACGCAATTACTAAGGAAGATCCTGACTTTTTCGCCAAGCTGGCCCGCCAACAGACTCCGGAATTCCTGTGGATCGGTTGTTCCGACGCCAGGGTGCCGGCCAACGAGATCGTCGGCATGCTGCCGGGCGATCTGTTCGTACACCGCAATGTGGCCAACGTGGTGCTGCACACCGACCTCAACTGCCTGTCGGTGATTCAGTACGCAGTCGATGTGCTCAAGGTCAAACACATCCTCGTGACCGGCCACTATGGTTGCGGCGGCGTGCGTGCTTCGATGCAGGATCGCCAGTTCGGCCTGATCGACGGCTGGCTGCGTTCGATCCGCGATCTCTACTACGAAAAGCGCGAAGAGCTCGCCAAACTGGCCACCGAAGAGGAGCAGGTCG
Organism: Pseudomonas sp. GW821-FHT09H03; assembly: GCF_059415945.1. NCBI lineage: Bacteria > Pseudomonadati > Pseudomonadota > Gammaproteobacteria > Pseudomonadales > Pseudomonadaceae > Pseudomonas > Pseudomonas sp. GW821-FHT09H03. Next base: position 11,525 of record NZ_JBWKOF010000003.1, read on the forward strand.
ACCGCCTCTGCGAACTCAACGTGATCCAGCAAGTGGCCAACGTCGCCCATACCAGCATTGTGCAAAATGCCTGGCATCGCGGGCAGAGCCTGTCGATCCACGGTTGCATCTACGGCATCAAGGACGGTCGCTGGAAAAGCCTGAACACCACCATCAGCGGCTTCGAGCAACTGCCGCCGCAGTACCGTCTGCGCCCGGTCGAGGCGCAGTAAGGCTTACAAACTTCTGATCAAAGACTGATTGCACCCGCGCGCAGCAGGTGCAATCAGCTTTCGCTTACGGCATCACCGGCGGGGTATACGTCAGTGTCGTCCCCAGCGCCCACAGCAACACCAGCACCAGCGGTGTGTGCACCAGCAACTGTACGAACGAGAAACCGATCAGGTCCCGCGCCTTCAACCCCAGCACGCCCAGCAATGGCAGCATGTAGAACGGGTTGATCAGGTTAGGCAGGGCTTCTGCGGCGTTGTAGATCTGTACGGCCCAGCCCAGGTGGTAGTTCAGGTCGTTCGCCACTTGCATCACATACGGCGCTTCGATGATCCATTTGCCGCCGCCGGACGGAATGAAGAAGCCGAGGATCGCCGAGTACACGCCCATCAGCAGTGCATAAGTGTCATGGGACGCGATGCTGACGAAAAAGGTCGAGATGTGATGGGCCAGGGTCTGCGCATCGGCACCTTTGACCGTGGTCATCAGCGCGGCGATGGAGCCGTACAGCGGGAACTGGATCAGCACGCCCGTGGTAGTTGGCACTGCACGGGATACGGCATCAAGGAAGCTGCGCGGACGCCAGTGCAGCAGGGCGCCGACCATGATGAACAGGAAGTTGTAGGTGTTAAGCCCGGAAATCGCGGTGATTGCCGGTTTGACCGAGAACTCGTGGAACAGCCATCCGGCGGCCAGCAGCACCAGCAGAATGATCAGAAGCGGACTGTATTCCAGCCATTCACCGGGTCGGGTGCGCGGTTGCAGCGGTGGCAGGCTGAAGCTCGGGTCCACTCCGCAGGCGCTGGCGTCTCGTGCGGTGTTCGGGCCAGGGGCGGTGGCGTAGGCAACGATCACGGAAACGATGATCAAGGTCAGCAACATCACGCCGGACTGCCAGAGAAAGATTGTCTCGGTGAATGGGATTACACCGGTGATCGCCAGGATCGACGGCGGCAGGCTGGCCGGGTTGGCCTGCAATTGCGCTGCGGACGACGACAGGCCCAGGGCCCAGACTGCGCCGAGACCCAGGTAGACAGCGGCACCGGCGGCGCGGTAGTCCATTTTAAGGTCGGTACGGCGGGCCAGGGCGCGCACCAGCAAGCCGCCAAATACCAGCGACAGGCCCCAGTTCAGCAATGACGCGACCATGGATATCACCGCCACCCAAGCCACGGCGGAACGGCCGTTTTTCGGGATCCTCGCCAGGCGGTCGATCAGCTTCACAGCAGGTGGTGAGCTCGCGACCACGTAGCCACCGATCACCACGAACGCCATTTGCATGGTGAACGGAATCAGGCTCCAGAAGCCGTCACCGAAGGCCACGGCGGCATCGGTGGGTTTGGCGCCCATGGCCAGGGTAGCCACGACGACGATAATCACTGCCAGCGCGGCAAACACCCAGGAGTCGGGGAACCAGCGTTCGGCAAAACCTGAGCAGCGCAGGGCAAAGCGGGCAGAGCGGGTATCTTCGATATCAGCGGCCACGGGGGTACCTCGTATTGTTATGTTTGTTGTGGTCTTCGGGCGAGTGAGGCCCGTCTGGAAAGGCGCCAACCTTAATTCAACCCGAGTTTTTTTGCGGGGCTGTTTTGTGGCTATGGGACTTTGGTCTAACGGGTTGTCCATGGGCGCTTTTGCGTAGACCATGGGCGCCTTGGTTTATTGCCCGCACCAGAGTTCTTTTCATGACTGCCAACACCGACTCGCGCCCGGCGCCGTTCAACCGCTCGGACTACAAGACCCTGGGGCTCGCCGCCCTCGGCGGGGCGCTGGAAATCTACGACTTCATCATCTTCGTGTTTTTCGCGCTCACTCTCAGCCAGTTGTTCTTCCCCCCGGAAATGCCCGAATGGCTGCGCCTGCTGCAAAGCTTCGGGATTTTCGTCACCGGTTATCTGGCGCGGCCATTGGGCGGCATTCTGATGGCGCATTTCGCCGACCGGTTGGGGCGCAAGAAAGTCTTCAGCCTGAGCATCCTGATGATGGCGCTGCCCTGCCTGCTGATCGGCATCATGCCGACCTACGCGCAAATCGGCTATTTCGCACCGTTGTTGCTGTTGCTCCTGCGCATCTTGCAGGGGGCGGCAGTGGGTGGTGAAGTCCCGAGTGCATGGGTGTTCGTCGCCGAGCATGCGCCGGCGGGGCATCGCGGTTATGCCCTGGGCTTTTTGCAGGCGGGGCTGACCTTCGGCTACCTGATCGGCGCATTGACCGCGACCTTTCTGGCGCAGGCATTTACCCCGGAGCAAATTCTCGATTACGCCTGGCGCTATCCATTCCTGCTGGGCGGCGTATTCGGCGTGATCGGTGTCTGGTTGCGTCGCTGGCTCAGCGAAACCCCGGTGTTCATGGCCATGCAGGCGCGGCGCGAGGCGGCCGGTGAGTTGCCACTGCGTACGGTCTTGCGTGAGCATCGCCTGGCCGTATTACCGGCCATGATCCTCACCTGCGTCCTGACCTCGGCGGTGGTGGTATTCGTGGTCATCACTCCAACCATGATGCAGAAAACCTTCGGCATGACCGCCAGCCACACCTTTGCCCTGAGTGCCTTGGGCATCGTGTTTCTCAATATCGGTTGTGTACTCGCCGGGTTGCTGGTCGATCGTATCGGCGCCTGGCGCACCGTGATGCTGTACAGCCTGTTGCTGCCGCTGGGCATCGGCGTACTTTATTCCAGCCTGATTCTCGGCAGTGACTGGATCGGGCTAGCCTATGCGGTGGCCGGGCTCGCTTGCGGGGTAGTCGGCGCGGTGCCTTCGGTGATGGTCAGCCTGTTCCCTGCGCGGATTCGGGTCTCGGGCATTTCATTTACCTACAACATCGCCTATGCCGCCTGGGCGAGCATTACGCCGCTGTTGCTCATTGGTCTGATGCCATGGAGTCCGTGGATCTGCGTGATGTTCTGCGCAGTGATGGGCGCGGTGGGTGCGGGTAGCGCGGTTTACTTCGCAAACCGAATCCCAAGCGTCGCCGGATGTCCGGCTACCGGCGTGGTGTGAGTGAAGGGCCGTGGCGGCGGAGGCGGGGACGGTGATCGTTGCCCGTGGGAGAATCCATGAGGATTTGGCCTGCATAAAAAAGGGCCTGCCATCCGGTAAGCCCTTTCTCGTTCGTGCATACGACTCAATCCCCTAACGCCTGTCCCTCACGCCGGGGATCGGCGCCCCCCGTCAGCGACGCCTTGCCTTGGGCATCCTTCAGCCGAACGATCGCCTGGGTGCCGCTGGTCATGTCGATCTCGGTCACGACGTGCCCCTTGTCTTTGAGCGCCTGAATCAGCCCCGGGCTGAACTGACCGAGCTCCAGTTCAGTCGGGCCGTTGCGGCTGCCGAAGTTGGGCAGGTTGATGGCGGCTTGCGCATCCAGGTTCCAGTCGAGCAGGCCGATGGTGGATTTGGCGACGTACTCGATGATCTGCGAACCGCCGGGCGATCCGATGGTGGCGAGGAATTCACCGCTCTGGCGATCGAAGACCAGGGTCGGCGCCATGGACGAGCGGGGGCGTTTGCCGGGCTCGACGCGGTTGGCGACTTTCTGCCCGTTTTCTTCGGGGATGAACGAGAAGTCAGTCAGTTCGTTGTTGAGCAGAAAGCCCTGCACCATCAGGTGCGAGCCGAACGCCGATTCGATGGTGGTGGTCATGGACACGGCACCGCCGGCGTCATCGACGGCTACCACCTGCGACGTGGAAATGCGCAGAGGCGAGCGATCCGGCGCGTAGGCCACCTGAATGCCAGGCGGGGTGCCGGGGCGGGCGGTGCCCATGCTGCGTTCGCCGATCAGGGCGGCGCGACTGGCCAGGTAGGTCGGGTCGATCAGGCCTTTGACCGGAACGGGTACGTAGTCGGAGTCGGCCACGTACTGCGCACGGTCGGCATAGGCCAGGCGCTCGGCTTCAGAGATCAGGTGCACGGCTTCAGGTGCAGGTTCGCTACCGGCAGGTGCGCTGGTTTTGACCGGTTTCAGCGCGGCAAGGGCCAGATGCCTGTCGCGAGTCTCCAGGGCCTGCAGCGTGCCGAGGATCTGCGCCAAGGCGATCCCGCCTGAAGATGGTGGTGGCATGCCGCAAACCTGCCAGCGTTTGTAGTCGGTGCACAGAGGTGCGCGTTCCTTCGCCTGATAGCGGCTGAGATCGTTCAGGGAAAGACTGCCAGGGTTGGCGTGGCCCTGCACCTTGGCCACGATTTCCTCGGCGACCGGGCCAGTGTACAAGGCATCTGGACCTTCGTTGGCGATACGTTTGAGCACCGCGGCCAGCGCCGGGTTCTGCAGATTGGTGCCGACTGCCTTGGGGCTGCCATCGGCGTTCAGGAAATACGCCGCCATCTCCGGCGAACGCCGTAAGGACGAGTCTGCAGCAATTAATCGATGCAGGCGTGGGGAAATGGCAAAGCCTTGCCTGGCGAGTTTGATCGCCGGTTCAAACAATTGCGCCCAAGGCAGGCGCCCGTGTTTTCGATGGGCCAGCTCCAGGGCGCGCAAGACCCCTGGCGTGCCCACCGAGCGGCCGCCGATCTGCGCCCGGGTAAACTCCATCGGTTGCCCGTTGGCTTGCAGGAAAAGCTTCTCGGTGGCGCCAGCCGGTGCGGTTTCGCGGCCATCGTAGGTGCGCACGGACTTTCCGTCCCAGAGGACGATCAGTGCGCCGCCGCCAATGCCCGAAGATTGCGGTTCGACCAGGGTCAACACAGCCTGCATCGCAATCGCCGCATCGATGGCCGAACCACCCCGACGCAACATCTCCCGGCCAGCCTCGGCCGCCAACGGGTTGGCCGCTGCCGCCATGTATTTCTCCGCGTGGCGGGTGCGCAGGTCGGTGCGGTAACCGGAGGCGCTTTCCGGTGCGGACGGTAAAGTCGGCGCCGAAGCGTTCTGGCATGCGGCAAGCGTCAGTGCACTGGCGATCAATGCCAGGGCTGACAGGCGAAAGCGGCTCAAATGCAGGGCTGAGAACACGCGGGGCACTCCGTCCGTTGGATAAAGGATCACTGGACTGTATCGGTCGAAAGGGAGGGGTGCAAACCGGCGCAGAAGCCGTCAGAGAATTCCGGTGGCGGCGACGGGGTTTCACAAGGGGTTGGTTGCGTACCTGACAGATCTGGGAACGGGCGTTGCCGGCGGTGTAGGAGCGAGCCTGCTCGCGATGGGCTCAAGAGCGCCGCGTTTAACCAGCTAACACACGTATTCGTTAACGACCATCGCGAGCAGGCTCGCTCCTACAGTCGGCATAAACAGCAGGCATAAACAGCAGGCATAAACAGCAGGCATAAACAGCAGGCATAAAAAAACGGCCTACCTTTCGGTAAGCCGTTTTTAGTACTTGGTGGCTACACAGGGACTTGAACCCCGGACCCCAGCATTATGAATGCTATGCTCTAACCAACTGAGCTATGTAGCCAAGTGGCGCGCATTATTCACCGGTAACGGGGATGCGTCAAGCATAAATCTAAAATATTTCTCTGCGCTTTCAATTGTTTATCAAAATCTGCCCCTGAGCAGCGGCCAAAGCAGCGAAAGCGGCGATCGGAGAGCGGGACACTCGTTTCAACTCAAACGGAATCGCCCGGTGTTGTCGCTCAGTGCCTTGCTGCCATGACTCAAGGTATCCGCTGTCCGGTTCACCGCACGAGCCCCTTCGAGCAAGCGCACCGCGGCTTGGTCGACCTGCTGGATATTGCTGCTGACCTCGTCGGCGGTACAGGCCTGTTCTTCCACTGCCGTGGCGATTTGCGCCAGGGTATCGGTAACGCTTTGCACGGCGCTGGCAATTTCCCCAAGCCGTTCGCCCAGGCCTGTGACCGCGTGGGCATCGGACTCTGCCTGGCCGCAGGCAGCTTCCATCAGGCTGACGGCTTCGTTCACCGTACTGCGCAAACTGTCGACCGTGCCGGCGATTTGCGCGGTCGAAGACTGGGTGCGCTGCGACAGGCTGCGTACTTCATCGGCCACTACCGCAAAGCCGCGCCCTTGTTCACCGGCACGGGCTGCCTCGATGGCGGCGTTCAGTGCCAGCAGGTTGGTCTGCTCGGCAACGCCGCGAATGGTATCGACCACCAGTTGGATCTGCTGCCCCTGCTCACTGACCCGGCCCAATGCCGCTGCCGTCTCGTTCAGGCGGTGATTGAGTTGCTGGATGCTCGCGGTGGTGCGCTGACTGTCACGGCTGCTGTCGGTGGCAATGCGTCGGGTGTGCTGAGCGCTGTCAGAGGCCTGTTCGCAACTGTGAGCCACCCCTTGGGAGGTCGCGGCCAGTTGCGTTGCTGCTGCGGCGATCTGGCTGATCTGCAATTGCTGGGCTTCGACTTCACCCAAGGCACCACTGGAATGATGATTGAGGGTCTGTACTGCGTTGCTCAATTGCAGGGTCTCGTGATCGACCCCCTGCAGGCTGGCGCGTAGCTGCACCACGGCGACATTCAGCGCAGTGCTGATCACTGCAAGCTCATCCCGGCCCTGAACCGCTACCTGCACGCTCAGATTGCCGTCGCGCAAGGCCTCGGCAAGCACGGTGATGCCGCTGGCACTGCGGCGGATCGAAGACTGCAAGCAGGTGAACAGGTAAAGCGCGGCCAGTAGCAGGAGGCTGAACACGCTCGCGACCATCGTGAACTGGCGGATGGCCGAGTCGTGGTAGTAGTTCAGGCGTTGATCCAGCGACTCCAGTGATTGCAGGCGCAAAGCAGCGAGGTCGGCGAGCAGGGCGTCCAGACTGCGCTCGAACTCTTCCGGTCTCAGAGTGATGCTGGCGCCGAACACTCCGTCATCCAGAACCTTGAGGCCTGTGTCGAGGTGTTTGAGGCTGTCACTGTATTGTCCGGCCCAGGTTTGCAGCTCGCTGGGCAGCCGTGCTTCGAGCACGCTAGCGGTTTTAACCATCTGCTCCCGGGCATCACCGATGCGGCTGCGCAAATCACGCAGTTGCAGTCGGCTCTGCAGGGTGAATTGTCCCGATACCACCGACGCCTGACCTACTGCCGCCAGTTGGCCGACCCGTTCGATCAGATCCGGTGCGTGCTGGGTGGAGATCTGCGTCAGCAGATACGTTTCCAGCCACGGCGCCAGGGTCAGGCGATTGTCCATGGCGATCTGCTCGCGCAAGGCGTGCAGGGCGCTCATGGCCTTGGTGAAGCGATCGTAGCCGTCCGGCCACCAGCCGACGTTGCCCAGGCTTTTTGAGTCGAGGCCGTTGAGGGTGCTTTGCAGGGCTTGATAGCGGACCAGGGTTTCGCCTTCGGCGCCTTCTTTTTGCAGGGCGTTGCCCAGCTGTGAATTGGCCTGGGTGACCGCCGGCTGCACTGCATCGAACGCAGCCATGGCGGCGAGGGTGGCTGGCGTTGGTTGTCGATTGGTTTCCGTCGCGCGCCAACGGGCAGCACGGTCACGCTGGGCGGCCAGCAGATTGTCGAGCGCATCGAGGGCGAGCAACTGACGCACGCCGGCCCGTTCACCGGCGATCAGGCTCAGCTTGTCACGATAGTCCAGACCGATCATCCACAGGCTGCCGGCCAGCGGCAGGATAAACAACAGAAACAACAGCTGGAATTTTCGAGCGAAGCCAAAACGCCCCAGTAATCCGATCCCCGGTGATAAAAAAGCCTGCATGCCCCAAGACTCCTCTGGACACCACGCACCATTGGCGTGCGTCGAGGCTGTCGCGCGCTCGACCTGTGCCCTTGTAATAGGCCTCGAAAGTTCACCCGCGCCAGCTCTGTGGGCCGACTCTGTAGCGAAACTTCCCATTCTCGGTCCCCTTTGTGAGGGGCCGCGTTCAAGCAGACAAACAAGGCAAGATTCAGACCATGGCTTTGCGCCACTAGTTACCTCGAAGTGATATTCAAGTTCGTTAGCTGGCTAAGGGGATGGCGCTGCCACGGGGAAAAATGGCACATTGTCGCTCCTGCCCGTTTGCACCCATCTGTTGTACGGAAACTCTCATGGCTATCAGCAACGCCCAGACCGGTTCAGCGCCGGCCACTTCCCAAAGCAGTCCCCTGGTCATGCGCATCATCGGCGCGGTAGCGCTGGCGCACTTGATCAACGACCTGATTCAGTCGGTGCTGCCGTCGATCTACCCGATGCTCAAGGCCAACTATGGCCTGACGTTCACCCAGGTCGGCCTGATCACTCTGACCTTTCAGCTGACGGCCTCACTGCTGCAGCCGTGGGTCGGCTATCACACCGATCGCCATCCCAAGCCGTGGCTGTTACCGGCAGGTACCGTCTGCACGCTGGTCGGGATTGTAATGATGTCGATGGTCGGCAGCTTTGCCCTGATCCTGCTGGCGGCGGGCTTGATCGGAATCGGTTCTTCGACCTTTCACCCGGAAGCTTCTCGCGTGGCGCGACTGGCCTCGGGCGGGCGCTACGGGCTGGCGCAATCGACTTTCCAGGTTGGCGGCAATGCCGGCTCGGCATTCGGTCCATTGCTGGCGGCGGCGATCATCATTCCCTACGGCCAGGGCAACGTGGCCTGGTTCGGTCTGTTCGCGGTGTTTGCGCTGTTCGTGCTCTATCGCATCAGCCGCTGGTACGCCAATCACTTGAACCTGTTCAAGCTCAAGCAGGGTCAGGCGGCGACTCACGGCCTGTCCAGGGGAAGAGTGATCAGCGCGCTGGTGGTGCTCGGGCTGCTGGTGTTCTCCAAGTATTTCTACATGTCCAGCCTCACCAGTTACTTCACTTTCTACCTGATCGAGAAGTTCGACCTGTCAGTGGCCAGTTCGCAGTTGCACCTGTTCCTGTTCCTGGGAGCGGTAGCGGCGGGGACATTCTTTGGCGGGCCGATCGGCGACAAGATCGGGCGCAAGGCAGTGATCTGGTTCTCGATCCTCGGCGTGGCGCCGTTCACCTTGCTGCTGCCCCATGTCGACCTGTTCTGGACCAGTATCCTCAGCGTGGTCATTGGCTTCATTCTCGCTTCGGCGTTCTCGGCGATCGTGGTGTACGCCCAGGAGCTGGTGCCGGGCAATGTCGGGATGATTGCCGGGGTGTTCTTCGGCCTGATGTTCGGCTTTGGCGGGATTGGCGCGGCGTTGCTCGGGTATCTGGCGGATATTCATGGCATCGAGTACGTGTACTACTTGTGCTCGTTCTTGCCGTTGTTGGGGATTTTGGCGATTTTCCTGCCACGTACCAAAAAGACCTGACCCAACAAAAATCCCCCTGTGGGAGCGGGCTTGCTCGCGAAGGCGGTGTGTCAGTTGGTATAACTCTTACTGACACACCGCCTTCGCGAGCAAGCCCGCTCCCACAATGAGTTGGTGGTGTTGCGGGCAAATATTCCAGGCACAAAAAAGCCGCGTATCAAACGCGGCTTTTTCTTGAGCGATGTTTTACACGTTGAAGCGGAAGTGCATCACGTCGCCGTCTTTGACGATGTAGTCCTTGCCTTCCAGGCGCCATTTACCGGCTTCCTTGGTACCGGCTTCACCCTTGTACTGGATGAAGTCGTTGTAGGCGATCACTTCGGCGCGGATGAAGCCTTTTTCGAAGTCGGTGTGGATCACGCCAGCGGCTTGTGGTGCGGTAGCACCCACGCGGACGGTCCAGGCACGGACTTCTTCGACACCGGCAGTGAAGTAGGTCTGCAGGTGCAGCATTTCGTACCCGGCGCGGATCACGCGGTTAAGGCCAGGCTCTTCGAGGCCCAGGGCTTCGAGGAACATGTCTTTCTCTTCACCGTCGTCGAGCTCGGCGATTTCCGCTTCAATCTTGTTGCAGACCGGAACCACCATGGCGCCTTCTTCTTCGGCGATGGCGCGAACCACATCCAGGTGCGGGTTGTTCTCGAAACCGTCTTCAGCGACGTTGGCGATGTACATCACCGGCTTGGTGGTCAGCAGGTGGAAGCCCTTGATCACCGCTTTCTCGTCGGCACCCATGTTCTTCATCAGGCTGCGCGCCGGCTTGCCTTCGGTGAAGTGCGCGATCAGTTGCTCCAGCAGGCCTTTCTGGACCACTGCGTCCTTGTCGCCGCCCTTGGCGTTGCGCGCGACTTTCTGCAGTTGCTTCTCGCAGCTGTCGAGGTCGGCGAAGATCAGTTCCAGGTCGATGATCTCGATGTCGCGTTTCGGGTCGACGCTGTTGGAGACGTGAATCACGTTCTCGTCTTCGAAGCAGCGGACCACGTGGGCGATGGCATCGGTTTCACGGATGTTGGCCAGGAACTTGTTGCCCAGGCCTTCACCTTTCGATGCGCCGGCGACCAGGCCAGCGATGTCGACGAATTCCATGGTGGTCGGCAGGATGCGCTTTGGATTGACGATGGCTGCCAGGGCATCCAGACGCGGATCCGGCATCGGCACGATACCGCTGTTGGGTTCGATGGTGCAGAAGGGGAAGTTCTCGGCCGCGATCCCGGATTTGGTCAGGGCGTTGAACAGGGTGGACTTGCCGACGTTAGGCAGGCCGACGATGCCGCAATTGAATCCCATGGTGTATCCCCTCGGATTAGAGTCAGGCCTTCTGGCTGTGCAGGTTTTTCATCGCGCGGTTCCATTCACCGGCGAGGATATCCGGCAGCACGCCGAGGGCAAAGTCGATGCTGGCATCGAGTTTTTCCTGTTCGGCGCGTGGCGCACGACCCAGGACGAAGTTTGAAACCATACTGGCAACGCCCGGGTGGCCAATGCCAAGCCGCAGGCGATGAAAGGTATTCTGATTGCCCAATTGCGCAATGATGTCGCGCAACCCGTTGTGACCGCCATGGCCGCCGCCCTGTTTGAGCTTGGCGACGCCCGGAGGCAGATCGAGTTCGTCGTGCGCCACGAGGATTTCTTCAGGCTTGATGCGGAAGAACCCGGCGAGAGCCGCTACGGCTTGGCCGCTACGGTTCATATACGTGGTGGGAATCAGCAGACGAACATCCTGACCCTGATGCGAATAGCGCCCGGTCAGGCCGAAATACTTGCGGTCCGCCACAAGGTTCACACCTTGTGCGTTCGCGATGCGCTCAACAAAAAGGGCCCCTGCGTTATGCCGGGTCTGTTCGTATTCAGCGCCTGGATTACCCAGGCCAACGATCAGTTTTATGGCAGTCACGATAGGGGCCCTTCCTTGGAGTGGTGGATAACATCGCCGCAATCTGGGGGTGCGGCGAAAGTGGACGAAAGTTGCTCATTTACCATTATGTAAACTCCGCGTTCTCGCCCGCTTTCTCGCTACGTTCCAGTCCGCGATGTTACTTGATCACTCCAGCGTGCAGAGTGAATTACTCTGCAGCGCCTTCTGCAGCTTCTGGAGCAACACGTGGAGCGTGAACGTTGGCAACAGCCTTGTCGTCACCGTGAGCCAGAGCAACAAACTCAACGCCTTTAGGGGCTTTGAGGTCAGACAGGTGAATGATCGAACCGATTTCGGCGTTAGCCAGGTCGACTTCGATGAACTCAGGCAGGTCTTTCGGCAGGCAGGAAACTTCGATTTCCGAAGTAACGTGCGAGATTTCGCCGCCTTTCTTGGTCGGTGCTTCTTCGTTGATGAAGTGCACTGGAACGATAGCGGTCAGTTTCTGGCCAGCTACTACGCGTACGAAGTCAGCGTGCATCACGTGGCCTTTGGCCGGGTGACGCTGCAGGGCTTTGATTACGACGTTTTGCTTGGTGCCACCAACGTTCAGCTCGATGATGTGGCTGTAAGCCGCTTCGTTTTCGAGCAGTTTGGCAACTTCTTTGGCCAGCATGCTGATGGATTCAGGGGCTTTTTCGCCACCGTAAACTACAGCTGGAACCAGGCTTGCGAGACGACGCAGGCGGCGGCTCGCACCTTTCCCCAGGTCGGAACGCACTTCAGCATTCAGGGTAAAATCGTTCATGTTGTATCTCCAAAATAACCACATTCGCCCCAGCGTTTGCGACCAGCGCTAAAGGCGATATGGGCAAAAAAGCCCCGCCCCGACAGGAATGCCGGGGCGGGGCGCTTTTCGTCAACGAGAGGTTCGAGAAGGGCAGGGCCCTTAGCGGAACATCGCGCTGATCGATTCTTCATTGCTGATGCGGCGAACCGCCTCGGCAACTACCGGTGCGATATCCAGTTGACGGATACGCGCACAGGCTTGTGCTGCAGCGGACAGCGGGATGGTATTGGTTACCACCAGCTCGTCCAGCACGGAATTTTCGATGTTTTCGATCGCCCGACCCGACAGCACAGGGTGCGTACAGTAGGCGAAAACCTTGGCAGCGCCATGCTCTTTCAAGGCCTTGGCCGCGTGACACAGGGTGCCTGCGGTATCGACCATGTCATCGACAAGAATACAGGTACGCCCTTCGACATCACCGATGATATGCATCACTTCAGAGTGATTGGCTTTCTCACGGCGTTTGTCGATGATCCCGAGATCCACGCCCAGGGATTTGGCAACAGCACGTGCACGCACGACGCCACCAATGTCCGGGGACACGATCATCAGGTTTTCGAAGCGCTGATCTTCAATGTCATCCACCAGAACCGGGGAGCCGTAGATGTTATCTACCGGAATATCGAAGAAACCCTGAATCTGGTCAGCATGCAGATCAACCGTGAGAACACGGTCGATGCCGACTACGGTAAGCATGTCAGCCACGACTTTCGCGCTGATAGCCACACGTGCGGAACGCGGACGGCGATCCTGACGGGCATAACCAAAGTAAGGAATAACAGCAGTAATACGAGTAGCCGAGGAGCGGCGGAAGGCATCAGCCATCACTACCAGTTCCATCAGGTTATCGTTGGTCGGAGCGCAAGTCGGCTGGATAATGAAGACGTCTTTACCGCGGACGTTTTCATTGATCTCGGCTGTAATTTCGCCGTCGGAAAACTTACCGACAGAAATGTCACCGAGAGGGATATGCAGCTGACGTACGACACGCCGAGCCAGATCGGGGTTAGCGTTCCCCGTAAAGACCATCATCTTGGACACGCGCAGTACCTAGAGGCTGAGGGTAACCTGGATGAGTATAGAAAATGGCAGGGGCGGCTGGATTCGAACCAACGCATGGCAGGATCAAAACCTGCTGCCTTACCGCTTGGCGACGCCCCTGTATCTGTTGCAACGATTACCCAGTAATCGGTTCCTTTAGAGCAGACTTTGAAGCTTGCGATGCAACATCGAAATGTTGCTTCCTTTTGCTACAAAACCTGTAAGGGTCTCTGTAAGAAGGGCCGAGACTTTATCAGCTTCAGCTTTGCTTGGGAAGCCCCCAAACACACAACTTCCAGTTCCGGTGAGTTTTGCTTCGGTAAATTTACCTAACAAATTCAAAGCGTTACGTACCTCTGGATAACGCCTTGTTACCACCGGCAAGCAGTCATTTCGACTGTTTCCCTTGGGAACGGGGCGCACTTTAATGGGCGGCGAGTTACGTGTCAACAACGGATCGGAAAAAATTTCTGCCGTACTTACAGATACTTGCGGTACCAGCACCAGATACCACGGTTCTTCCGGGTCCACAGGGGTCAGTTTCTCCCCGATACCTTCGGCGAAAGCGGCGTGGCCACGCACGAAAACCGGGACGTCGGCGCCGAGGGTCAACCCCAGGGCGGCCAGTCGATCCTCATCCCAACCCAGTTGCCATAGATGGTTCAGTCCGAGCAATGTCGTAGCGGCATTCGAGCTGCCGCCACCGATGCCGCCGCCCATGGGCAGGATTTTCTCGATCCAGATATCGACACCCAGCGCACACCCGGATTGTTCCTGAATTTTTTTCGCGGCCTTGACGATCAGATTGCTGTCGTGGGGGACGCCTTCGAACTCGGTGTGCAGGTGAATGACGCCGTCATCGCGCAGGGCGTAGGTGATTTCGTCGCCGTAATCGAGGAACTGAAACAGCGTCTGCAATTCGTGATAGCCGTCTTCACGGCGACCGGTGATGTGCAGCATCAAATTGAGTTTTGCCGGAGAGGGCAGAATCAGTCGATTGTCCGGCATGTCATTGCCCCAGTTTGCGCGGTTGCCAGGTCTTGATCACCAGGGTGACGTCAAGATCGGTGCCGTGCAGCTTGATCCGCTCGGGCAGCCAGTAACCATTGAGCTGAGTGTATTGGGTGTATTCCACCTTCCAGCCATCCTGTTCCAGGCCGGCCAGGCGACTGTCGGCATCCAGGGTCAGGCGACTCTTGCTGTCAGGCGCGGGAAGTCCGCGGACCCACCAGGCCAGGTTGGACACCGGCAGCTTCCAGCCCATCTGTTCCTCGAGCAGGACTTCCGGGGTCGCAGCCTCATAGCGGCCCTGGTTGGCAACTTCCAGCGAAACCTTGCCCGGGCGTCCGGTCAGTCGAGCCGCGCCACGACCCAGCGGGCCGGAAAGGCGGATGTCGTAGTAATCCTGGCGCTGCAGCCAGAACAGCGTGCCGCTGCCTGAATCCTTGGGCGCGCGAATGCCGATCTTGCCGTCGATCTGCCAGCCATCAAGGCCCGCAAGTTGGTCTTTGTGCTCGCGCCATTGGGCGGGGTTACCATGACCCTCGACCGATTCACGGGCACCGAAACCCGCGCAACCGGCGAGCAGGGCGATGAAGCTGAAAACGATAATGTGGCGCAAAAACATGATTTTAAAGAGTCTCTGATCCGGTCAGGCGTTTGATGGTGCTGCGTAGCGCAGGGCTGTCAGGCTGGTCCTTGAGGAATTTGCCCCATATTTGCCTGGCTTCGCGCTGTTTGCCGTTGGCCCACAGGACTTCACCCAGGTGAGCGGCGACTTCCTGGTCGGGGAAGCGTTCCAGGGCTTGGCGCAGCAGGCGTTCGGCTTCGTCAAGATTGCCCATGCGGTAATTCACCCAGCCAAGGCTGTCGAGTACCGCCGGGTCTTCCGGAGTGATCCGGTGTGCCTGTTCGATCAAGGCTTTCGCTTCGGCATAACGGGTCGTACGGTCAGACAGGGTATAGCCGAGGGCGTTCAACGCCATGGCATTGTCCGGGTCGCGCTTGATGATCAGGCGCAGGTCTTTTTCCATTTGTGCCAGATCATTGCGCTTTTCCGCCTGCATGGCTCGGGTGTAAAGCAGGTTCAAATCATCCGGGTATTGTTGCAGGGCTTGTTCCAGGACTTTCCAGGCCTTGTCGCCCTGGTTGTTGGCGGACAGGGTTTCGGCTTCGATCAGGTACAGCTGGATCGCGTAATCGGGCTGTTCTTCGCGCTCTGTCGCCAGCTTGCTTTGGGCTTGGGCGGTCTTGCCGTTGTTCATGAGGATATCGGCCTGGCGCAATTGCGCCGGGAGGAAATCGTTGCCTGGGCCGACCTGGTCGTACTCGATCAGTGCGCCCTGCGGGTCATTGCGTTCCTCGGCGATTCGACCGAGATTCAAATGCGCCGAGTCGACGTGGCTGTCCCGCGCGATCAAGTCTTGCAAATAGCCCTTGGCCTCGTCCCAGGCCTTGGCTTCCAGGCAGACCAGTGCCAGGGAGTAACGCAAATCGTCGTCCTCCGGATACTGCTGGACCAGGCTCGAGAACTCGACCTTGGCGTCATCCATGCGGTCCTGCTCAACCAGCATGCGCGCATAAGTCAGGCGCAGGCGCTTGTCGTCCGGATACTTCTTGATGCTTTTTTTCAGTAGCGGCAGGGCTTCGTCGCCGCGATCCAGGGATTGCAGCAGGCGTGCACGCAACAGGATCGGCGCGATTTCGTCGTCTTCGGGTGGATGGTCTTCCAGCAGGGCCAGCGCACCCTTGGGGTCACCGTCCTGTTGCATCAGCAATGCCTTGCCGAAAATCAGCTGACTGTTGTTCGGGTGGCGCAGCAACAAATTGTCGAAACTTTTCATCAATCCGTTGCGGGTGTCCTGGTCGGTGTCGGCCGCAGACAGCGCAAGGAAATCGAAGTGGGTGTCGCCCTTGCCTTGCAGGACTTTCTCCATGTAGACCATGGACTCGTCATAGCGCCCCGCACGCGCCAGTTGCACGGCTGCGGCCCGTTGCGCCTCAAGGTCATCCGGGGCGTTTTTCGCCCAGATCAGTGCAGTGTCCAGGGCGGGCTGATCGGCGCCCAGGTACTCGGCAATGCGAAATGCCCGCTCGGAGATGCCCGGGTCCTGGGTGTTGATGGCCTGGGTCACATAGTTGTCCAAAGCCAGGTCGTAACGATTGCGCTGGCCAGCCAGTTCCGCGCTTAGCAGGCTGAAGACGGTATCTGCGCTGAACGAGCTATAGACCTTGGGCTTTTCAGGGACCGGGGTGCTGTCTTCTACCGGCGCAGCACCGTCCGGCGCCACGGGTGCCAAAGCCTGGCAGCCGCTGAGGAAGACAAAAGCGAGGAGCAACGCGGAGGATCTATTCATATAAGAGGAGGACGACTAACCTGCGGTCGGATCATCATGACACAAGCTTTCGGCCAAACATAACCGCCCCGGCATTTTCCAATGTGTAGGAGCCGGCTTGCCGGCGATAGTCGTTAGAGAAGAGGTGTTTTTACGGTAAAAGCGCGGGGCCTGTCAGTTCATCGCTTGCAAGCCAGCTCCTATAGGGGGTCAGGTAAACGAGAACCGCTCGCAAACCAGGGAGTCGTCTACCGGGGCAATAGATATCGAGTAGTTGTTCTCAATGTGTCGAAGTAGGACAATTGCCGGCTTCACGTCACCATCAGCGACTTTGAATGGCCTTCCTTGCACTCGGTATTAACCACAAGACTGCTTCAGTAGACGTCCGCGAGCGCGTGGCTTTTACCCCTGAGCAGCTGGTTGAGGCCCTGCAGCAGCTCTGCCGACTCACCGACAGCCGCGAAGCTGCGATCCTCTCCACCTGCAATCGCAGTGAACTTTATATAGAACAGGATCACCTGTCGGCAGATATCGTGCTGCGCTGGTTGGCCGAATATCATAAGTTGAGCTTCGAAGAGCTGCGCGAAAGCGCCTATGTTCACGAAGATGATGCGGCAGTTCGTCACATGATGCGGGTGGCCTCCGGGCTCGATTCGCTGGTGCTGGGTGAGCCGCAGATTCTCGGCCAGATGAAGTCGGCCTATGCCGTCGCCCGCGAGGCCGGCACCATCGGGCCATTGCTCGGGCGGCTGTTCCAGGCCACCTTCAATGCGGCCAAGCAGGTGCGCACCGATACCGCCATCGGCGAAAACCCGGTGTCCGTGGCGTTTGCCGCCGTCAGCCTGGCAAAACAGATTTTCAGCGACCTGCAGCGCAGTCAGGCCCTGTTGATCGGCGCCGGTGAGACCATCACCCTGGTTGCCCGTCATCTGCATGACCTTGGCGTAAAGCGCATCGTGGTCGCCAACCGTACCCTGGAGCGCGCGAGCACCTTGGCCGAGCAGTTCGGTGCCCATGCGGTACTGCTGTCGGACATTCCGGCGGAGCTGGTGCGCAGCGACATCGTCATCAGTTCTACCGCCAGCCAGCTGCCGATTCTGGGCAAGGGCGCGGTGGAAAGTGCCTTGAAATTGCGCAAGCACAAACCGATTTTCATGGTCGATATCGCCGTACCGCGCGACATCGAGCCAGAAGTCGGCGAGCTGGACGACGTTTACCTCTATAGCGTCGACGACCTCCATGAAGTGGTCGCCGAGAATCTCAAAAGTCGTCAGGGCGCAGCCCAGGCGGCGGAAGAGATGGTCGCGGTCGGTGCCGAAGATTTCATGGTCCGCCTGCGCGAATTGGCAGCGGTGGACGTGCTCAAGGCCTATCGTCAACAGAGCGAACGCCTGCGCGACGAAGAGCTGCAAAAGGCCCAGCGCCTGCTGGCCAACGGCAGCAGCGCCGAAGAGGTGCTGGTGCAACTGGCTCGCGGCCTGACCAATAAACTGTTGCACGCACCGAGCGTGCAGTTGAAAAAGCTCTCTGCCGAAGGTCGCCTGGATGCGCTGGCGATGGCCCAGGAACTCTTTGCCCTCGGTGAGGGCCCATCGGATAGCTTTTCGGATAAAAAACCGCAATGAAAGCGTCACTGCTCAATAAGCTGGACATCCTCCAGGACCGTTTCGAGGAACTGACCGCCTTGCTTGGCGATGGCGAGGTCATTTCCGATCAGAATAAATTCCGCGCCTATTCCAAGGAATACGCGGAAGTCGAACCGATTGTGGCTGCCTATAAACAGCTGCTCAAAGTGCAGAGCGACCTCGAAGGTGCCCAGGCACTGCTCAAGGACAGCGACCCGGACATGCGCGAAATGGCCGTGGAAGAAGTCCGCGAGGCCAAGGAGCAGTTGGTCACTCTGGAAGCCGATCTGCAACGCCTGCTGCTGCCCAAGGATCCGAATGACGGGCGCAACGTGTTTCTCGAAATCCGCGCCGGTACTGGCGGTGACGAGGCGGCGATTTTCTCCGGCGACCTGTTTCGCATGTATTCGCGTTATGCCGAGCGTCGCGGCTGGCGCGTGGAAATCCTCTCGGAGAACGAGGGTGAGCACGGCGGCTATAAAGAAGTCATCGCCCGGGTTGAAGGCGATAACGTCTACGGCAAGCTGAAATTCGAGTCCGGCGCGCATCGCGTGCAACGGGTTCCGGCGACGGAGTCCCAAGGGCGCATCCATACCTCGGCCTGCACCGTGGCGGTGCTGCCCGAGCCGGATGAACAGGAAGCCATCGAGATCAATCCGGCAGACTTGCGGATCGACACTTACCGCTCCTCCGGTGCTGGCGGCCAGCACGTCAACAAGACCGATTCGGCGATCCGCATCACCCACTTGCCGTCCGGTATCGTGGTCGAGTGCCAGGAAGAGCGTTCGCAGCACAAGAACCGTGCCCGGGCGATGTCCTGGCTGTCGGCCAAACTCAACGACCAGCAGACCAGTGCCGCCGCCAACGCGATTGCCAGCGAGCGCAAGTTGCTGGTCGGTTCCGGTGACCGCTCCGAGCGTATCCGCACCTACAACTTTGCCCAGGGCCGGGTCACCGATCACCGGGTCAACCTGACGCTGTATTCCCTCGACGAAATCCTCGCCGGCGGAGTTGATGCGGTGATCGAACCGTTGCTGGCCGAGTACCAGGCCGATCAGTTGGCGGCAATAGAATGACGATCATTGCCAGCTTGTTGCGCGCTGCCGATTTGCCCGACTCGCCCACGGCGCGCCTGGATGCCGAACTGTTGTTGGCCGCGGCACTGGGCAAGTCCCGCAGTTTCCTGCACACCTGGCCCGAACGCATCGTCCCGAGCGAGGCTGCGCTGACGTTTGCCGAGTACCTGCAGCGTCGTCGTGGCGGTGAACCGGTGGCCTACATCCTCGGGCAACAAGGTTTCTGGAAACTCGATCTGGAAGTGGCGCCACATACGCTGATCCCGCGTCCCGACACCGAACTGCTGGTGGAAGCCGCTCTGGAACTGTTGCCGGCCACCCCCGCCAAAGTGCTCGACCTTGGCACCGGCAGCGGCGCGATTGCCCTGGCCCTGGCCAGCGAGCGACCGGCGTGGAAAGTCACTGCCGTGGACCGGGTGCTGGAAGCTGTCGCCCTGGCCGAGCGCAATCGCCAGCGTCTGCACCTGACCAACGCTACGGTGTTGAGCAGTCACTGGTTCAGCGCCCTGGTGGGCCAGCGTTTTCAATTGATCATCAGTAATCCGCCGTACATTGCGTCTGCCGATCCTCATCTGGTGGAAGGTGATGTGCGCTTCGAACCGGCCAGCGCCCTGGTGGCGGGCGTCGACGGGCTCGACGATTTGCGTCTGATCGTCGCCCAGGCCCCGGATCACCTTGAAACCGGAGGCTGGCTGATGCTCGAACACGGTTACGATCAAGCCGGGGCAGTGCGCGACTTGCTGCAGAGCCGCGGTTTTGAAGAGGTCCACAGCCGCACCGATCTGGGCGGTCACCAACGCATCAGTCTGGGGCGCCTGCCGTGCTGAATGATCAGGAATTGCTGCGCTACAGTCGGCAGATTCTGCTGCAACACATCGACATCGACGGTCAGATGCGACTCAAGGAAAGCCGCGTGCTGATCGTCGGGCTGGGTGGCCTGGGCGCGCCAGTGGCGTTGTACCTGGCTGCCGCCGGAGTGGGTGAGTTGCATCTGGCGGACTTCGATAGCGTCGACCTGACCAACCTGCAGCGCCAGATCATTCACGATACCGACAGCGTCGGCATGAGCAAGGTCGATTCGGCGATCAAGCGCCTGAGCGCGATCAACCCCGAAATCGGCTTGATCGCCCATCGTGCGGCACTCGACGAAGACTCCCTGGCCGCTGTCGTGGCTGGCGTGGATCTGGTCCTCGACTGTTCCGACAATTTCTCCACCCGCGAAGCGGTCAACGCCGCTTGCGTGGCGGCACGCAAACCGCTGGTCAGTGGTGCGGCGATTCGCCTTGAAGGGCAGTTGTCGGTGTTTGACCCGCGTCGCGAGGAAAGTCCGTGCTACCACTGTTTGTATGGGCATGGCAGTGAAGCCGAATTGACCTGCAGCGAAGCAGGCGTGGTCGGGCCGCTGGTGGGGCTGGTCGGCAGCCTGCAAGCCCTGGAAGCGTTGAAGTTGCTGGCCGGTTTCGGCGAGCCGCTGGTGGGGCGCCTGTTGCTGATCGACGCACTGGGCACGCGCTTTCGAGAGCTACGGGTCAAGCGAGATCCGGGCTGCAGCGTCTGTGGGTCGAAACATGCGTGAAGCGCCGATCGGCGTGTTCGACTCCGGCGTCGGCGGGCTCTCGGTACTGGCCGAGATCCAGCGTTTACTGCCCAGCGAGACGCTGATGTACGTCGCCGATTGCGGGAATATTCCCTACGGTGAGAAAACCCCGGAATTTATCCGACAGCGTTGCAGCGTGATGGCGGATTTCTTTCGACAGCAGGGTGCCAAGGCCCTGGTGTTGGCCTGCAATACGGCAACCGTTGCCGGCGTCGCCGACTTGCGGCGCGACTATCCGCAATGGCCCATCGTCGGCATGGAGCCTGCGGTCAAGCCGGCCGCCGCCGCGACCCGTAGCGGCGTCGTCGGTGTGCTGGCCACCACCGGCACCTTGCAGAGCGCCAAGTTCGCCGCGTTGCTTGATCGTTTTGCCACCGATGTGCGGGTTATCACCCAACCCTGTCCCGGTCTGGTCGAACTGATCGAGAACGGTGACCTGCACAGCGCGGCCCTGCGTCAGTTGCTTGCCGGTTACGTCGAGCCGCTGCTGGCCGCCGGCGCTGACACCCTGATCCTGGGCTGCACTCATTATCCGTTCCTCAAACCGCTGCTCAAACAGATGATCCCCGAAGACATCAGCCTGATCGACACCGGTGCCGCTGTCGCCCGGCAGTTGCAGCGCTTGCTCAGCGAGGGCGATCTGCTCGCCGACGGGCCTGCACGTCCAGCACAGTTCTGGACCAGTGCCGACCCTGCACATTTCAGAAATATCTTACCAATACTGTGGAATACGTCCGGCATTGTGCGTAGCTTCGACAGGTAGGCACATTCCGGGGGAAAGTAAAGTCGGAGTGAACTCCTGATTGAGCGCCGACTTCTATAGCTTTGATTGCTGGGCACCAAAAAACCATACGAAATCGTTCGGAAAGGGAAGTTTCTAGTGAAGCGACTATTCTGCTTGGCCGCGATTGCGGCCGCACTAATGGGGCAAAGTTTTACCGCGCAGGCGACAGGTGTTGAGTTCTCGGTTGGCCAGACCGGCGAATCAACCATGACTTACCGCCTGGGCATGCAATCGGATTGGGACCAGAGCTGGTTACAGAGTGATGTCGGTCGTTTGACCGGCTACTGGAGCGGCGCCTACACCTACTGGGATGGTGAGGAGACCTCGAGTAACCACAGCCTGTCGCTTTCCCCGGTGCTGGTTTACGAATTTGCCGGTGACGGCGTCAAACCCTATGTCGAATTCGGCGTCGGCGTAGCGTTGTTCGCCAGTACCGAAGTCGAAGGCAACGAGCTGGGCAGTGCCTTTCAGTTCGAAGACCGTTTCGGTGTCGGGCTGCGCTTTGCCGGTGGTCATGAAGTGGGTGTTCGTGCAACTCACTATTCCAACGCCGGGATCACAAGTCCAAACGATGGTATAGAAAGTTACGCGTTGCACTACACCATGCCGCTGTAAGACGAGACTCGATTAAATGTGGGAGCGGGCTTGCTCGCGAAAGCGGATTAACATTCAACACTGATGTGACTGACACACCGCTTTCGTCGCAACGCCGTTGGGAGCAAACCCGCTCCCACTTTCTCGTTTAGCGATACGCCGTAGAAATCCCCTGGCGCTCCTCGATGCATTCCGGCGCCCCCATCTCGAACTCCCGGCAGATCAGCGGGCGCTTTTCGTAGATGGTGCACATCATCGTGTTGCGATCCAGGGCTGCGCACCAGCCGTCATCGAGGCGCAGCATGACTTCCCCGCCCCAGTCATCGGTATCGATGAAGCGTTCAGGCACACCCGTGTCGGTGATCAGCATGACTTCGAGCTGACAGCAGCAGGCTGCACAGGTCGAGCAGGTGATTGCCGGGTCCGCGATTTGCGTGTGGGGGATGGTATTCATGGCGCGCAGTGTAAGTCAGTCATCGGCTGCTGTGTAAAAGCACTGACGGACGCCCGTCCGGGCTTTCACGCATCGCAGCGACCTCATGGCTGCGTCACGGGGTGAAAGGTCGTCGGGATGGTTTATGGCCGGTCCATGATCGGCGGATTACTGCGCACGATGCGATTGCCGATCGCCAGTTTTACCCGTGCAGGCAAGTTGGAAAGTGGCCAGAGGGTAGCCATGAACGCTGCGGGGAAGGCAATTTCCGCCGGGCGTTCGCTGAGTTTTTCGAAGAGGTATCGCGCGGCTTTGTCCACCGTCCAGCTCAACGGCATGGAAAAGTCGCGGCTGGCGGCCAGCGGCGTTTCGACAGTGCCAGGGTTTATCACCGTAACGTCGATGCCTTCCGGGGCCAGCTCAATGCGCAGGGAGTCGAACAGGTAGGGCAAGCCGGCCTTTGAGGCGCCATGAGCTTCCGCTCCGGGCAAGGGCAGGTAGGTGACCGAACTTGCCATGCCCACCAGATGCGGTGTGGTGCCGGCCCGCAACAGGGGCAGGGCTGCTTCGGCACAAAAACTGCTGGCCAGCAGGTTGGTACGTATCAAATGCTCGACGATCGATGCGTCGAACTGCCTGGCGTCCACGTACTCGCAGGTACCCGCATTGAGGATGAGTGTGTCCAGTGAGCCCCATTGCTCTGCGATCTTCTCGCCGATTTCGCGTACGGTCTGACTGTTGGTCAGGTCCCCGGCCACCACCAGCACTTGTCCTGGAAAACGTTGCGCCAACGCATTCAGTGGCGCTTTCGAGCGGGAGCTGACAGCCAGTTGCGCGCCGGTTTTGAGAATTTCTGCGGCCAGTGCGGCGCCAATACCGCTGCTCGCTCCGGTCAGCCAGTATCGTCGTGCGGGTGTTCGACTCATTCAGATCTCCTTTTCTGCCAGGCGGCAGGGAGGGCCGCCTGGCGCAGTCGTTTTTTTGCCAACTTGGCGAACCGTTGAAGGCAACTACTCATAGTCACTGCCGACCGGATCGGCGCAGTCTTGTCGTGATGGCAGATTCCTGAAGGCGCTCAGGGCACGCTCGCGGGACGTGCTCAGATTGACGATCGGTGGCGGGTAGTCCGCGACACCAAACAAGCCACGCGCAGCAGGGTTGTGCACATCCTTTCGGTCCAGTTCAGTCAGCTGCGCAAGCCAGTGCCTGATGAACACGCCATTCGGGTCGAATTTTTCCGACTGGCTCAGCGGATTGAAAATCCGGAAGTAGGGCGCGCAATCGGTGCCGGTGGATGAGCTCCACTGCCAGCCGCCGTTGTTCGCGGCCAGGTCACCATCGATCAGGTGACGCATGAAAAAGCGCTCGCCTTCGCGCCAGTCGATCAGCAGATTCTTGCTCAGGAACATTGCCACCACCATGCGCAGGCGGTTGTGCATCCAGCCGGTTTCGTGCAGTTGGCGCATGGCGGCATCAATGATCGGCAACCCGGTGCGTCCCGACTGCCAGGCCGCAAGGTCCGCGGGGGCGTCGCGCCAGGCCAGGGCTTCGGTTTCCGGGCGGAACGCGCGGTGCCGGGAAACCCGTGGGTAGCCCACCAGGATGTGTTTGTAGAACTCGCGCCAGAGCAATTCGTTGATCCAGGTAATGGCACCGGGTTTGCCGCTCTCGAACTCGCCGTGATTGCTTTGCAGGGCGGCGTGCAGGCATTGGCGTGGCGAGATCACACCGGCGGCGAGGTAGGCCGAGAGTTGACTGGTGCCGGGTTTCGCCGGGAAGTCCCGGTCGCTCTGGTAGTGCTCGATCCTGGCATCGGTAAAGCTGTCGAGGCGTCGTTGTGCTTCAGCCTCGCCGGCCGGCCATAGGTTGCGCAAACTGTCACTGGGGGGCGCAAAGCCTTCGATATGTTCGGGGATCAGGTCGCTGACAATATTCATCGACGGTTGCGCCAGCGGCGCACGCACCAGGCCCGGCAGCGAATGGTGCAGGCGGTCGTAACACACCTTGCGGAACTGGCTGAAAACCTGGAAGTAAGTACCGGTCTTGGTCAGCACGCTGCCTGGCTTGAACAGCAACTGGTCGAGGTACGCGCGAACCGTAACGCCTTCGTTGGTCAACGCCCTGTCTACGGCAGCATCCCGCCGGCTTTCATTGACGCCGTATTCTTCGTTGAGGTGCAGCGTATCGATCTGCAACTGCCGGCACAGCTCCAACAGAACGTTCGGCGCGTCATCCCAGCGTGTGGCCTTGCGTATCAGCAGGGGAATGTTCAACGCGGCCAGCGCATGGCTCAACGCGCGCAGGTTACGCAGCCAGAAGTCCACTTTGCAGGGCGCGTCGTCATGCTCCAGCCATTGCTCCGGGCTCAATAGATACACCGCGACAACGGGGCCGCGAGCAGCCGCGGCCGAGAGGGCGGTGTTGTCATGTACGCGCAAGTCGCTGCGCAGCCAGATCAATTGCATTTTGCAGTCCGCTCGATTCATCAGATGAGCCCACACTGAACCAGCGCCCGATGTGCCGATAACGGATCTTCGGCCAGGTATAAATCAGCGATACCGGTGGTGCTTGCGGACAACTCGGCGTGGTGGATGCATACCGTTGGTCCGGCAATCATTTTTGTGCAGCCCACGCCTTTCAACAGTCGCGGCAGCTGTGCCAGGTTCATGGCCTTGCTGGAATACAGCAGGACGCCACGGGGTTGTAGATGTTCGACGGCCAGCGTTAGTTCACCGGCAGGCAGCGGCCAGTCGAAAACTTCCACCGGGCAATCGGCACTGCTGATCAACCAGGCGGCAAGCCACAAATGAGGCTCCAGTGGCAGGTCCGAATGGTTGATCAACAACAAGGGGGCGGTGCGCAACTGACGATTGTTATGGTAGATGCGCGCACCGAATTTGCTACGCAGCCAGGAATAAAAAAATACCCGCTCCATCTGCGCACCGAACTGGCCCTGCCAGCGCTGTTCCAGAACCGCCAGCAATGGCATCAGCAGTTGCTCGCACAGCGTTCGCGGCGGATACAGCGCCATCGACTGATTGACCGTGTCATCAACGACGCGCTCGTCGAGTCGGGTGACCGCTTGCACCAGTGTTTGCAGCAATATGTGCCAATCGTTGTCAACGGACTCGCTGAACGCCAGCGGCGTGTCGAGCAGCTGTTTGACCTGGCTGACCGCCACGCCGCGATTGAGCCAGGTAAGAATGTTGTGGATGCGTTCTACATGTTCGGCGCAGAACAGACGATGTCCTTTGGGCGTGCGTTGCGGGACGATCAGACCGTACCGCCGTTCCCAGGCACGCAAGGTCACGGCATTGACTCCGGTTTGGCGTGCCACCTCGCGAATCGGCAACCAGCCGTCGTCCAGGGATTTTTTGAAGTCATCGCCAAGGTCTTCGCTGGCGCTGGTATCGACAGTGTTTTTCATTAAATGGCATTTCGCAGGCTGAGATATTCCGGATACGGTTGCAGGTAAACCTGCTGTGCAATGTATGGGTCCGGGTGTTGGCGAAAGTAATGCTTGAGCAGCGTCATCGGCACCACCAGCGGCACGATGCCCAGGCGGTATTGACTGATGACGTACTGCACTTCTTGTTTGTCCTCGGCGCTGATCGCCCGTTTCAGGTACCCGCTGATGTGTTGCAGGACATTAGTGTGAGTGCGGCGAGTGGCGCATATTTTCAAAGCAGCCATCAACTCGCTGAAGTATCGCGGGCCGATTTGTTGCGGATCGGTGTCGCCCATGCTGCCCAGCAGATTACCCAGCACTTTGTATTGCACCGGGTTGTGGGCCATCAGCAGGTACTTGTAGTGCGAATGAAAGTCTGTGAGTGCGCGCCGGGTCAGGCCTCGCCCCAGCAATTGCTGCCAGGCGCTGTAGGCGAACACTCGGGTGATGAAGTTCTCCCGCAGCACCGGATCGTTGAGCCGGCCGTCCTCTTCCACAGGCAAGTCGGGGTGCAGGCTGCAGAAGGCCCGAGCGTAAATCCCCTGGCCGTCATCGCCCTGCGAAGCGCCATTGGTGTGGTAGACCTTGACCCGATGCAGCCCGCAGGAAGGAGATTTCTGCATGAAGATGTATCCGCAGATGTCATTGAGTTCCGCAGCCATTTTCCGGCCATAGGCGGCCAGCGGTTGGGTCACGTCGAGAGACTGATCGACCGAGCCTCTGGCTTCGGGTTGCTCGGCGCGTCCTACCAGCCGAATCGGCTGGCGTGGAATGCCCAGGCCAATGGCGACTTCCGGGCAAACCGGGATGAAGTCGAAGCAGTCAGTGAGGGTGCGGGTGCACAGCCGGGATTCCTTGTGTCCGCCGTTATAGCGCACATCGAACCCCATCAGGCAGGCGCTGATGGCGATTTTCGGTCTCGCGGGAGTGGGGAGCATCGGCGTACCTCGAATCCAAACCTGTACAGCCACGAGGATCTGTACAACATTGTTACATCTTAGATTCGAAGCTGTACAAGTCAAACTATATGTACAAGTTTTTTGGATTGATCAACGCTCCCTGTAGGAGCAGCCTTCGGTAGCTCCTACACGACCATCCGTATTCGCATACACACCCATACACCTGCGGCAATGGATCATTGCAGATGCTCATGCAACCGGCGGGCGGCTTCCTGGCCGCTGAGCCAGGCACCTTCGACTCTCCCGGACAGGCACCAGTCGCCACAGGCATACAGGCCCAGGTCGGCGTCGGCCAAAGTGCCCCATTCGTGACTGCTGGCGGGGCGGGCGTAGAGCCAGCGATGGGCGAGGCTGAAGGTAGGCGCGGGCATGGAGTCGTGCAGCAATTCGGCGAACGCACCATGCAATTGTTCGATCACTGCCTCTTTAGACAGGTCGATGTGCTGGCGGCTCCAGGCGCTGTTGGCGTGCAGCACCCAAGTATCGAGGCTGTTGTCGCGTCCCGGTTTGCTGCGGTTGCGGGCCAGCCAGTCGAGTGGGCTGTCCTGGACGAAGCAGCCTTCCATGGGCGTTTCCAGCGGCGTATCAAAGGCGAGGGCGATGGCCCAGCTCGGGTCCATTTTGACCCCGGCGGCGGCTCCGGCGAGTTTCGGCGCGGAGGCCAGCAGCGCCGTGGCCTGAGGGGCTGGCGTAGCGACCACGACATGACTGAACGGCCCGTGGGTGAAGCCTTCGGCGTCCTGCAGGTGCCAGTGTTCTTCGCCGCGATAGACCTCGGTGATCCGGCAGGCGAAATGCACCTCCAGGTCGCCGAGCAGGGCGCGGGTGATCGCGCTCATGCGCGGTGTGCCAACCCAGCGTGTCTGCTCGTCCGGCGACAGATTGAGCTGGCCGCCATGGTAGGTGTACAGCTGCGGTGTCCATTCGGCTACCCAGCCGTTGACTTGCCAGCGCTGAACTTCTGTTACGAAGCGGCGATCGCGGGCAGTGAAATACTGGGTGCCCATGTCCAGCGCACCCGCATCGCTGCGTTTGCTCGACATGCGCCCGCCACTGCCGCGGCTTTTATCGAAAAGTTGAACCCTGTGCCCGAAGTCCGTCAGGGCCTGGGCGGCGGAGAGTCCGGCAATGCCGGTGCCAATGATTGCGATAGGTACAGTCATAGGGGCCTCGTTTACCTTTCTGTACAGACTACGCCGGGCTTTGAACCTGTACAATATTGTTTTTTGGTATAACTTTTAGCGTTCTCGTTCTGACAGCTTGGCCTATTGTTAACCATAGCGCCTGCTCGATACCAAAGATCCCTGCTTATAAAAATAGACTAACGGACAGGGTAAAACGCCACGCGAGGAACAAGTCATGCACATATTGCTGACCGGCGGTACTGGTCTGATAGGACGTCAGCTCTGCCGGCTGTGGTTGAGCCAGGGACATCGACTGACCGTCTGGAGTCGCAAGCCTGAAACAGTCGCGAAAACATGCGGTGCTCAAGTGCAGGGAATTGCCCGGTTGGAGGACGTCGGGCAGGAACCGGTAGATGCCGTTATCAATCTGGCGGGTGCGCCGATTGCCGACCGGCTCTGGACGCACAAACGCAAAGCCCTGTTGTGGAGCAGCCGTATCACGCTGACCGAAACCCTGCTGGCCTGGCTTGAGACTCGAGAGCACAAGCCACAGGTGCTGATCTCCGGTTCCGCAATCGGTTGGTACGGCGATGGCGGTGAGCGCGAGTTGACCGAAGAGTCACCGCCAGTCATCGATGATTTCGCCAGTCAGCTGTGCATCGCCTGGGAGGAGACCGCCCAGCGCGCGGAAGCCTTGGGCATCCGCGTAATCCTCATCCGTACCGGGTTGGTGTTGTCGGCAGAGGGCGGCTTTTTGTCGCGGCTTACAATGCCGTTCAAACTGGGCTTGGGAGGGCCGATTGGCAACGGCCGGCAATGGATGCCGTGGATTCACATCAAGGATCAAATCGCCCTGATTGATTTTCTTCTGCACCGTAATCAGGCCAGCGGTCCATATAATGCGTGCGCGCCTGCACCGGTGCGCAACCGCGAGTTCGCCAACACGCTAGGCAGTGTGCTGCATCGTCCGGCGTTCATGCCGATGCCGTCCTTCGTGTTAAAGGTAGGCCTGGGCGAGTTGTCCTTGTTGTTGCTGGGCGGCCAGCGGGCGACCCCGATGCGTTTGTTGCAAGACGGTTTCATCTTTCAGTTCACGGATTTGCGCGCGGCGTTGGACGATCTGTCCAGCCGCCTTTGAAATAGGATGTTGCATGACCGATCACGCATTGCTTCTGGTCAATCTGGGTTCACCTGCCTCCACCTCGGTGGCGGATGTACGCAGCTACCTCAATCAATTTCTGATGGACCCGTACGTGATCGACCTGCCCTGGCCGGTGCGGCGTTTGCTGGTATCGCTGATCCTGATCAAGCGTCCGGAGCAGTCGGCTCATGCCTACGCCTCGATCTGGTGGGAGGAGGGCTCGCCACTCGTGGTGCTCAGCCGTCGCCTGCAACAGGCCATGACCGCTCAATGGCATCATGGCCCGGTCGAGTTGGCCATGCGCTACGGCGAGCCGTCGATCGAGTCTACGCTGGTGCGCATGGCCGCAGCGGGGCACAAACGAATCACCCTGGCGCCGCTTTATCCACAGTTCGCCGACAGCACCACTACCACTGTGATCGAAGAAGCCAAGCGTGTGCTGCGGGAGAATAAACTCAATGTGCAGCTCTCGGTTCTCCAGCCTTTTTACGATCAGCCGGAGTATCTCGATGCATTGGTGGCGACAGCCAGGCCACATCTGCAGCAGGATTTCGATCACTTGCTGTTGAGCTTTCACGGTTTGCCGGAGCGGCATCTGAAGAAGCTCAATCCAGGACACTGCTTCGAGGGCGGCGGCGACTGCTGCGCCGGTGCGCCAGCGGAAGTGGTCGCCACCTGTTATCGCGGCCAGTGCCTGCGTACTGCGGCAGAGTTTGCCAAGCGCATGGGATTGCCGGACGGCAAGTGGTCAGTGTCGTTCCAGTCGCGTCTGGGGCGGGCGAAATGGATTGAGCCCTACACCGAAGCGCGCCTCGACGAGTTGGCCAAAAGCGGGGTGAAGAAAATTCTGGTGATGTGCCCGGCATTCGTCGCCGATTGCATCGAGACCCTGGAAGAGATCGGTGATCGCGGGTTGGAACAATTCCGCGAAGCAGGAGGGGAGGAGTTGGTGCTGGTGCCGTGTCTCAACGATGACCCGCAATGGGCAAGGGCGTTGAGCACCTTGTGTGAAAGAGCGCCGTTGTCACTGTAGGAACACAAACTGTGGCGAGGGGGCTTGTCGGACCGCCGCACCGCCCCGTTCGGCTGCGAAGCAGTCGTAAACCCGGCAAACGCATTGTGTCTGGTGCAACGCGTTTGCCGGATTTAGGGCCGCTTCGCGACCCAACGGGGCGGTGCGGCGGTCCGACAAGCCCCCTCGCCACAGGGATCGAGTGAACTATTAGAGCAACGGCTCATCCGCCTTCTTATGCTTCCAGCCGTCATTGCCCGGCAGCAACAGGTTCAAGCCAATCGCCACCACCGCGCACAGCGCAATGCCTTTGAGGCCGAAGTCGTCCGGGCCGGTGCCGGTGCCGATCAGCACGCCGCCAATTCCGAATACCAGGGTCACCGAGACAATCACCAGATTGCGCGCTTCGCCCAGGTCGATCTTGTGACGGATCAGTGTGTTCATCCCTACCGCCGCGATCGAACCGAACAACAGGCAGAGAATCCCGCCCATCACCGGCACCGGGATGCTTTGCAGCAGTGCGCCGAACTTGCCGATGAACGCCAGGCTGATGGCAAAGATCGCCGCCCAGGTCATGATTTTCGGGTTGTAGTTCTTGGTCAGCATCACCGCGCCCGTCACTTCGGCGTACGTGGTGTTGGGTGGGCCGCCAAACAGACCGGCTGCCGTGGTGGCAATGCCGTCGCCCAGCAAGGTGCGGTGCAGGCCGGGCTTCTTCAGGTAATCGCGACCGGTCACGCTACCCACCGCAATCACGCCACCAATGTGTTCGATTGCGGGCGCCAGGGCGACCGGGACGATGAATAGAATCGCCTGCCAGTTGAACTCGGGGGCAGTGAAGGCAGGGATGGCGAACCAGGGGGCGGCGGCAATTTTCGCCGTATCGACCACGCCGAAGTAGAACGCCATGGCAAAACCGACCAATACGCCGGAAATGATCGGCACCAGGCGGAAAATGCCTTTACCGAACACCGCGACGATCAGGGTTGTCAGCAGCGCCGGCATCGAGATCAGCATCGCCGTCTGGTAATGAATCAGTTCGCTGCCATCACCGGCCTTGCCCATCGCCATGTTGGCGGCAATCGGCGCCATGGCCAGGCCAATGGAAATAATCACCGGACCGATGACCACCGGAGGCAGCAAACGGTCGATGAAGCCGGTTCCTTTGATCTTCACGGCAAGGCCGAGGAAGGTATAGACGAAACCTGCCGCCATCACGCCGCCCATGGTCGCGGCCAGGCCGAACTGGCCCTTGGCGAGAATGATCGGGGTAATGAAGGCAAAGCTCGATGCCAGGAACACTGGCACCTGACGCCCGGTGACGATCTGGAACAGGATTGTCCCCAGGCCGGCTGTGAACAGCGCAACGTTCGGGTCAAGGCCGGTAATCAGCGGCATCAATACCAGGGCGCCGAACGCCACGAACAGCATCTGCGCGCCGGACAGCACCGTGCGCCAGAGCGGATCGTTGAACTCTTGCTGCATGGTCAAGCGTCCTTCTGCTTGGTGCCGAAGATTTTGTCACCGGCATCGCCCAGGCCCGGGATGATGTATCCGTGTTCGTTCAGTTTTTGATCAATGGAAGCGGTGTAGATGATCACGTCCGGGTGAGCCTTTTCTACCGCAGCGATGCCTTCCGGGGCGGCAACCAGCACCATGGCGCGGATCTCGCGGCAACCGGCCTTCTTCAGCAGGTCAATGGTGGCAACCATGGAGCTGCCGGTGGCGAGCATCGGGTCGATGATCATTGCCAGGCGTTCGTCGATTTCCGGAACCAGTTTTTCCAGGTAAGTGTGCGCCTGCAGGGTTTCTTCGTTGCGGGCCACACCCACGGCGCTGACCTTGGCGCCCGGGATCAGGCTGAGCACGCCTTCGAGCATGCCAATGCCGGCCCGCAGAATCGGTACTACAGTAATCTTCTTGCCGGCGATTTTCTCGACCGACACAGTGCCGCACCAGCCTTCGATATCGTAGGTTTCCAGCGGCAGGTCTTTGGTGGCTTCATAGGTCAGCAGGGCACCGACTTCCTGAGCGAGCTCACGGAAATTCTTCGTGCTGATGTCTGCGCGGCGCATCAGGCCAAGTTTATGACGGATCAGCGGATGGCGGATCTCGAGGATGGGCATGGGAAAGGCTCCGGCGGCGGGCAAAAAAACCGGCCTAGATTAATCTATCCGAGGGTGATGTCCTATAGACATAAAGTACGTTAGTCCATAAACGCTTGATCTGGCCGGGCTTGATGCGTACCTTTGCCCGCTTTTCCTGAACCGTCCCCCCCTTAATCCCCTGGAGAGCCCCATGTCCGCTGATCTCGAGCATATCCGTCAAGTCATGCGAGAGGCTGACTGCCTGTACACCGAGTCTGAAGTCGAAGCGGCCATCGCCCGCGTCGGTGCACAAATCAACGACCAGTTGGCCGACAGCAACCCGGTGGTGTTCTGCGTGATGAACGGCGGGCTGATTTTCTCCGGGAAATTGCTGACCTACCTGCACTTCCCGCTGGAGGCGTCGTACCTGCACGCCACCCGCTATCGCAACGAAACCAGCGGCGGCGACCTGTTCTGGAAAGCCAAGCCGGAAGTTTCGTTCATCGACCGCGACGTGCTGGTCATTGACGACATCCTCGACGAAGGTCACACCCTGGGCGCGATCATCGACTTCTGCAAACATGCCGGTGCCCGTGCCGTGCACACCGCGGTGTTGATCGACAAGGACCACGACCGCAAGGCCCGTCCGGACCTGAAAGCCGATTTCGTCGGTCTGCCGTGCATTGACCGTTACATCTTCGGTTACGGCATGGACTACAAAGGCTACTGGCGTAACGCCAACGGGATTTTTGCCGTTAAAGGAATGTAAACGATGGCGACGCCGAGCTTTCTTGATCAAACACTGTTTACGCAGTTGGCCGAAAAAGCTGCGGCTAACCCTCGTGGGCGACAGCACCACAACTTCCATCAGATGGAAGAGGCTTGCCATCGTATGGCGGTGGCGTTGCAGCCATCCACGTACATCCCGCCTCATCGCCATCTGGGAGAGAACAAGGCCGAAACCTTGCTGGTCCTCAAAGGCCGCCTCGGTGTGCTGATTTTCGACGAAACCGGTGCCGTGCTGAGCAAGACAGTTCTGCAGTCCGGTGGCGACTGTGTGGGCGTGGATCTGCCAACCGGCGTATTCCACGGCCTGGTGGTGCTGGAAGCCGATAGCCTGATGTTCGAATGCAAGGCTGGCCCTTACCGTCCTGTTGGCGAGGGCGAGCTGGCTCACTGGGCTCCTCGTGAGGGCGAGCCTGGCGTTGCCGAGTATCACGCCTGGATGCGCGCGCAGTTCGACTGCACCCCCCTCTTGTAGGAGCGAGCCTGCTCGCGATGGGTTAGAGAACGCCGCGGGGTGTCAGGCTGCCAGCGTTATCGTTGACGACCATCGCGAGCCTGCTCGCTCCTACAGGGGGGCGGTGTTCACAGTTGTTTTTTCCATACCCATGCTAGAGTGCCCGGCCCCGCCCTCCGGAGCCTGCCATGAGTGTTTTGACCCGCTGCTGCGCCGCCCTGTTGTTGACACTCACTCTGCCTCTGGCCGCCGCCCCGGCGCCGATGCACAGCCAGTTCCTGCCGCCTGACGACCTCACTTTGCGCGCTGTCGAGCCCGAGCAGCAGCAATTGCTGCAGGTCACCGATTATTCAGTGGTGGTCGGCGCTCAGCGCCAATCCAGTCAACAGCCGATTCCGATCACCTCGCCGCTGTTGATTCGCCTCAAGGGCAAGTCCCTGAATAAAGGCGCGACGATCAATCAGGTGCTGGTCAATTTCGATGGCGAGAGCAAGAGCCTGAAAAAGCCGGTCTACGACGAGCAGAGCAAGACCCTGACGCTGTATTACCCGCTGGCTCAGTACCGCGTGGTGATCGATTTGTTGCGCAATGACACGGTGTACTGCCAGTTTCTCAGTTACGCCAACGGCCATGTCTGGGCCGATCTGCACACTGGCAGCATTCGTCCGCGTTGAGCCCCGAGCCTGCACGGGGGTAAACTGCCCGCCCCGTGTAATGTCTGCGAGTTGGAGTCGGCAATGCGTAAAGATAAGAAACAAGTGATTGGTGATGAGATCGGCGATGAGCAGATCAAGTTGTTCCTCGATTTCGAACCGGTCGACGCGACTTCTCCGTCCCTGCACAAACTGATCAAGGCTTATCGTGGCCTGCGTATCGACGATTTCGAGCGGTTCCTGACGTTCTTCGTCGAGGCCGGTTTTGACGTCAACGGCCAAGACGAGCACGGCAACGACTTCATTGCCCTGATCAAGGATCAGCGCAACGCGCCGGAGTACATCGAGCTGATCGAGAAGGCTCGCGCCTAAAACCTGCTCACAGAGGACCGGCAAAAAAAAACGCCCCGATGGGGCGTTTTTTTATGCGGCCGAATCAAGCGTAGCTTTCGGTCTCGCTGCTGGCTTCAACCAGTTCCAGGGCAACGTTGTTCTGCGCGTTGATCTTGCGATACAGCGCCGCGTCACTTTCCAGAACCTTTTCACGGGCGGGGAAGATTTCCGCCAGTTTGC
Source organism: Pseudomonas sp. GW821-FHT09H03 (assembly GCF_059415945.1). Taxonomy (NCBI): domain Bacteria; kingdom Pseudomonadati; phylum Pseudomonadota; class Gammaproteobacteria; order Pseudomonadales; family Pseudomonadaceae; genus Pseudomonas; species Pseudomonas sp. GW821-FHT09H03. The sequence goes on from NZ_JBWKOF010000003.1 coordinate 46,308, forward strand.
CAGCCCATTCGCTTTTGGCTTTGTTCGGGAAGCATTTTTCGATCAGCTCGAGCATGATCGAAACCGTCACCGATGCACCTGGCGAAGCGCCGAGCAGGGCGGCAAGGGAGCCGTCCTTGGCCGCGACCAGTTCGGTACCGAACTGCAGGATGCCGCCTTTCTTCGGGTCTTTCTTGATGATCTGCACCCGTTGGCCGGCCACTTCCAGGCGCCAGTCTTCGGCTTTCGCTTCAGGGTAGAAGCGACGCAGGGATTCCAGGCGCTGCTCCATCGACTGCATCACTTCGCTGACCAGGTACTTGGTCAGGTCCATGTTGTTTTTCGCCACGGCCAGCATCGGGCCGATGTTGCCGGCGCGAACCGACAGCGGCAGGTCCATGAACGAACCGTGCTTGAGGAACTTGGTGGTGAAGCCGGCATAAGGTCCGAACAGCAGGGACGTTTTGCCATCGACCACACGGGTGTCCAGGTGTGGCACGGACATCGGTGGCGAACCCACGGCGGCCTGGCTGTAGACCTTGGCCTGGTGGTGCTTGACCACTTCCGGGTTGTCGCAGCGCAGCCACTGGCCGCTGATCGGGAAGCCGCCGAAGCCTTTGCTTTCTTCGATGCCCGAGGCCTGCAACAGCGGCAATGCCGCGCCGCCAGCGCCGAGGAAGACGAATTTGGCGTCGACTTCACGGGTATTGCCGCTGTTGACGTCCTTTATGCTCACCGTCCAGCCGCCGTTGCTGCGCTTGAGGCCGGTCACGCGCTTGCAGTACTTGACCTGGGCATCGGGTGCGCTGGTCAGGTGCTTGAGCAACTGGTTGGTCAGGGCGCCGAAGTTCACGTCGGTACCATTGATCACGCGGGTGGCGGCAAGGGTTTCGCCTGCATTACGCCCCGGCATCATCAGTGGCATCCACTGCGCCATCGTTGCCTTGTCTTCGGTGTATTCCATGTCGGCGAAGGCGTGATGCTTGCTCAGCACCTTGAAGCGTTCCTTGAGGAAGGACACGCCGCTGTCGCCCTGTACGAAACTCAGGTGTGGCACCGGGCTGATGAACGTTTTGCACGAGCCGAACGTGCCTTTTTTGGTCAGGTACGACCAAAACTGCTTCGACACCTCGAACTGGGTGTTGATGTGTACGGCTTTCTTGATGTCGACGGTGCCATCAGCCGCCTGGGGCGTGTAGTTCAGCTCACACAGCCCGGCGTGACCGGTACCGGCGTTGTTCCACGGGTTGGAACTCTCCGCGGCACCGGAATCCATCAGCTCGACAACTTCCAGCTTGATCGCGGGGTCGAGCTCTTTGAGCAGTACTGCAAGGGTGGCACTCATGATGCCGGCCCCAACCAGTACTACGTCGACTGCTTCGTTATGCGCCATTTAACGCGTCTCCAAAATCTGCAGCACCAAATTGACGGCATGGCTGCCAGGCGTTCCGGGGCGAGTCAGTGATGCCCCTCAAACTCATGGCAGGATCGCCATGTCCGAATCTTCGCAATTTTTCGCAACTTCGACGGACGCTACCTGCCGGGCCTATGAGCCATATGAACTCATTTCAGCGCGCGGGAGGCAATTCGACTTATGGTCGATACATCCGTTTGTGCAACCAAAATCCGTAGCGGACAGGCTTCAGGCTCCGGTGTTCGAGGAATACTCGGTCCTGTGTCGTTGGGCTGATGTAGACGCTAATGGTGCATGTTCAGACGCAAAACTATTCATTTGCTCGCCACACTCTTGTGAAGTTGTGAAAACCCGTTTTTTTCACGCTCTTTTGAAGACGTGAACCTCAAAAAAGGGCTGCCCCAGCCTGGCACCGGGCCCGGATGGTTTGCCGCCACGGGATTCATGGCAGGCAAAAACGGGCAAACAGCTCAGTGACCGAGCGTAATGGCAGCTCTGCAGATTCGCGGAAAGAGGAGGTTTTGCTCAGGGAAACAGCAAGCGCACCCGCTTCACTCGATCTGTGTGGGCGGCTCTCTGTGGGCGGTGCGGGGTGTCAATACAAGCGTATTGACGATGCTGCGAGGCCCGATCAGGAGACGTCCTTATAATCGGGGGGAGATTGTATCTAAGAAACGCAGGGAAATGGTCGTGTTTAATGACTTTTATTAGCCGTTTGGTCAGGTGGCCAGCAGTTGCCGGGCACGTAGTCGTGGTTGCTGCTGTTGTTGAGCGACGCGCGCGCTTGCAGGCAGGGGCTGATTCAGCCAGTTCAGGCGCACTTCTTCGATTTCGACCCAGCCATCGCCCATGGGTTGCAGGCTGCACTGTCTGAACGCCTGGCAGTGGCCATTGTGGTCGAGCAGGGCGAAGCAGCGATGCAGCGGGCGTGGCGCGAACAGCGACATCAGATAGCGCATGGGAAAGTACCTTTGGCGATTGTCCAGAAGGCTGCCTTCTAGCCGTTACGTGCAAGTGTATGGACAGTGACAACTGTGTGACAGGAACCGCTGCCCGAAAGGTCTGTCAGAAATTTCAGTAATCACTGTGCGGCGCTGGTTCCCCGCAGTGGCGCACCGCTATACTGCCGGCCTGTTTTATGCCTGATTCTGGAGAGAAGAGCATGTTGCAACGCCTGTTGTTCGGTTTGATCACTGTGACCAGTTTGACCCTGGTCGGCTGCGCCCACAGCCCGCAACAACTGAACCCGGAACCAAAACTGACCACTCAGCTGGCGCCGGTCGGTCATGGCCAGCCTGTCGTGGTGCGTGTGGTCGACGGGCGTCCGTCGGCAACCCTGGGCACCCGTGGCGGCCTCTATCCGGAAACCAGCGCGATCACCGTGCAGGGCGCGCAGATCCTGCCGAAACTGCAGGCTCAGGCCGAAGCTGCCGTGCGTCTGCTGGGTTTCACCCCGACGACCAACGCCATGAACGCACCGCAGCTGACCGTGACCCTGGCAGAACTCAAATATCAGTCGCCCAAAGAAGGCATGTATGTGACTGAAGCGACCATCGGCGCCACCTTCCGCTCTGATGTGCAGAACGCCAATCGCCGTTACAGCGGTCGCTACGGCGCTTCCCTGGACCAGCGCTTCGGTATGGCGCCCAATCAGGAAACCAATACCAAGCTGGTCAGCGATGTGTTGAGCGATGCGTTGACCCGTCTGTTCAAGGACCCGACCGTGGGTCAGGTTCTCGGCGAATAACGGTTCGCTGGATGTAAAAAAGCCCGGTGCCAGTGATGGCCCCGGGCTTTTTCATGCCTGTTGGTATTGCGGGTGCCAGCTACAGGGGGCAATCAGGCGGCTTCGGAATAAAAATCCAGCACGCTCACGCCCGTCAGCAAATCCGCTTCCGGCAAGTCCGCATGCTGATGCCCACCCAGGGCGCAGTACACCAGCCAATGGCGATCCTGCACGTTGAAGGCGAGGCTGCCAACAAGGGTTTGTTGCTCGTCGTTGTGAGCGATGAGGTAGAGGCGGTCCTGGTTCTCGGCGTGCAGCATGTCGCATTCCATGTCGATTTAGAGGCGTGCATGGTGGTTGATGCAGATGACAGCGTCGTGACTCAGGACAGCAAAGGCTCAATTGTTTCGTTTTTTGTCGGAAAGCCAGGGCATGGTCGCAGGCTTTCGGTAGAATCCGCGCCGCAGTCGCAGCTCCCGCGTCTGCCACACTGGTTTTGCTCGAGGTTTGTGATGTCGCTGCATTTGATGACGCTGTTTACTGCCCATCCCGCCAAGTTGATCAATCTGCTGGCCTTGCTCTTCGCCTTCCCGGGCGGCTGGTTGCTGCACGCCACCCGTCGTCGCGAACTGCGCGCGATGGCCAGTCTGCAGACGCAGCGCCAGAGTCGTGCCAATGAAGAGCCGATGCTGGATTGGGCGACCTTGCGCATGAACCGGTTTTTCTACTGCTTCGGGTTTGCCTGCATGGGGCTGGCGTTGCTGGTGTCGTGGATCAGCACGCAGGTCTGACTTGTGATCCTGTATTGAAAAAAAACGGCGCCATCAGGCGCCGTTGTCGTATCCGCGATTACAGCGGCAATCGCGCCTTCACCCGATACTGATTGCGCACCGGCGTCGCATATTGCAGCACCAGGAATGGCCGATGCTCGGCGGGGCAAGCATCCAGGCGTTGCTGCCATTCTTCCTGGGCCTTGGCCAGTTCATCGGCGCCGAACACTTCGGCGGCTTTGGGCACCTGCAGTTGCGGATCCGCGTCTTGCCATTGTGCATACGCCAGGTAGTGCACCGGGAACAGGCGATAGCCCCCCAGAATCTGCTTGTCCATCTCGACCGCAAGTTGCTTGGTGTCTTCGAACAGTTCGGTGATTGGCGCTGCGAAGTTCACATGCACCCGGCCCTTGTAGCCGGTGATGCCCTTGGCGATGCTCACGTCGTCCTCGCCCGGCACTTTTGTGTAGCTGCCGGTGGTGGCGCGGATGTACAGCTCGCGGGCCTTGGCCTGGTCGCACGGGTCGTATTCGTAGCTGATCGATACAGGCGTGAGGTTCAGCGAACGGATGACCTCACCGAACGGCTCATCCTTGCGGCTCATGTGGAACATCTTGAGGATCGCCGACTCGGTACGGTCGTCGCCGTCCTTGGCACGGCCTTCGGCCTGGGCGATCCAGATCGAGGCGCAGTCGTTGCGGATCGAATGGTTGATGTACGCCGACAACAGTTGATAGGCGGCCATCTTCTCGCGACGTCCGGTAATCGAACGGTGCACGATGAAACTCTTGTTCAGGCGCATCAGGTCGCTGACGAAGGGCTTTTGCAGCAGGTTGTCGCCAATCGCGATGCGCGGCGTCGGCAGGCCGGCGTGGTACACGGCATAGTTGACGAAGGCCGGGTCCATCACGATGTCGCGGTGGTTGGCGATGAACAGGTACGCGCTGCCGGACTTGAACTGCTCCACGCCGGTATAAGTGACGCCGTCGGTGGCCCGCTCGATGGTGTGGTCGACGTAAACCTCGACTTTATCCTGCAGCGTGGCGACCGAATGCACACCGGCGAACTCACGGCGCAACCGATGAGCTATAAGAGGTTTGAGCGCCCAGCCTAAAGCGCCAGCGAAACGCGGGAAGCGGAAGTGGGTGAGGATATCTAGAAACGCCTTGTCGCCGAGCAGCCGGTCCAGCACCGCTGGGACTTCGCTGTCGTCGTAAGGTCGGATGGCATCGAATTCGCCCATCATGCTCTCTTGTTAGAAACGGCTAGGGTAAGTAAAGGTTTTGATCGAAAACCGGCAGGGTACGGTCTGAAAAAGTAGCCAGACAAAAATAGCCCTGCAAATAGACCGGCGATTATACGCACAAGTCACCTGGGAGACCGCGATGCTGGAAACCGAGCGCTATGAATGTCCGTATTGTGGTGAGCCCGCTGAGGCCGTCCTGGATTTGTCCGGGGGCGATCAGAACTACATTGAAGACTGCCCGGTCTGTTGTCGGCCGATCCGGTTCACGCTGCAAACCGATGGTCAGGAATGGATGCTCGAAGTTCACAGTGAAAATGAGTGAGACTCCTTTATGCAGCGAATCTACGAACCGGAAAACCTGATGGAAGGCGAGTTGCTGCAAGGCATGCTCGCCAGCGAAGGTATCGAGGCGCATCTGGTGGGCCGCGATCTGGTGGGGGGCAGTGGTGAGTTACCGATCTTCGGCCTGCTGGGACTGGCGGTCGATAACGACCAGGCGCAATACGCCCGCGAGCTGATCACCGCGTACAATGCCGCGCTGCCGCTGTCCGGGGATGAACCGGAGAGCTTCCTCGGCACGCTGGTCTGTTAGGCTGGCGTTCGTTTGATCAAGAGTCGTGCTGCCCCATGTGTGGACGTTATGCCCTGTTTCGCTGGAACCCCGCCTTCGCGGCCCTGCCAGGCTTTCCCGCCGACCAGAAGGCGCAGTGGAACATTTCCCCCAATGATTCTGTATTGATGCTGCGTGCCGGACTCGACGGTCAGCGTGAGTTGGCGCGCGCGCGTTGGGGGCTGACACCGCCCTGGCTGACCGACCTGTCCCGCACGCCGGCCCATGCTCGCGCGGAAACCGTGGCCGAGCAGCCGATGTTTCGCCAGGCGTTGCGCGAGCGCCGCTGCCTGCTGCCGGCCAACGGTTTCTACGAATGGCGCGGCACCACGCGCAAGCGTCCGTACTGGCTGACACCGGGGGAGGGTTCGTCGTTGTTCTTTGCGGCGATCTGGGAAGCGTATCCGGTACAGGAACAAGTCTGGCTGAGCACAGCGGTGATTACCCAGCCGACAGCAAGCCAGCGGCGGCCGTTGATTCTCGATGAGGCAGGGCAGGCTGCGTGGCTTGACCCCGAGACACCGCTGCATGCCTTGCAGGCATTGCTCGCCAGTGAGCCTGCGGCATTGCGCGAGCGGGTGCTGGCAAACATGGTGAATGATCCCAAGCTCAATGGGCCGGAGTGTCTGACTCCGGGCTAGGCGGGGCCGCCGAAAAGATCGCAGCATAATGCAATTCCTTCAGGGTGTTCCCACGCTCAACTCAACAAATGTGAATTTTTTCTCCGGGCAATGAGAGCTTTAGCCCAATTGCGCGTCTTAATTCTATTGTATCTGGCGTCAATACATCTCCACGCCTAGGATACGCGGCATGTTTTCAGGGAGTTTTTTGATGAACAAGACATTGGCTTTGTGTGCGCTGAGCACAACTCTGCTGCTCGCTGGATGCCAGTCGGTCAATACCACCAGCGGTGGTGCGGTGGGCGTCGAGCGCAAGCAGTACATGTTCAGCATGTTGTCCTCGCAAGAGGTCGACCAGATGTACGCCCAGTCCTATCAGAAGAGCGTTGGCGAAGCGTCCAGCAAAGGCGCGCTGGACAAGACCAGCAACGATGCTAGGCGCGTTCAGGCGATTGCCGACAGGCTGATTGCCCAGGCGCCGAACTTCCGTCCTGATGCAGCCCAGTGGAAATGGGAAGTCAACTTGATCAAGAGTGACCAACTCAACGCCAGCTGCGGGCCTGGCGGCAAGATCTTCTTTTACAGCGGGCTGATCGACAGCCTGAAGCTGACCGACGATGAAATCGCCGCGATCATAGGTCATGAGATCGCCCACGCGCTGCGTGAGCATGGCCGTGAAGCCATGTCCAAGGCTTACGGCATCGAAATGGCCAAGCAGGGCGCCGGTGCCTTGCTCGGCTTGGGTCAGGATACCCTGGCGCTTGCTGATACCGTGGCCAACTACGGCATGACCCTGCCCAACAGCCGCGCCAATGAAAACGAGGCGGACCTGATCGGCCTCGAACTGGCCGCGCGTGCCGGGTACAACCCGAATGCCGCGATCACCCTGTGGAACAAGATGAGCAAGGCCTCCGAAGGTTCGCCACCAGAGTTCATGAGCACTCACCCGGCTTCTGCGAGCCGTATTGCTTCGTTGCAGGCGGCGATTCCGAAGGTTATGCCGCTATATGAGCAGTCCAGGAAATCCTGATACTTATTTGTCATCAGTAACGCCTCATCGCTAGCCGGCTAGCTCCCAAAAACAGGTGCGCGATGCCAATCCATTGTGGCAGCCAGCCTGCTGGCGATGAACGATAACTCGGTGTTACTGACTCACAGCATCAAACCCAGCCGCTACTCTGCATCGCTTTGTACACCGCAACGATCGCCAGGATGAAGAACGCCGAAGCCGCCAGGCGGCGGATCAGCGTCAACGGCAATTTATCCGCGGCAAAGTTACCCGCCAGAACCACCGGTACGTTGGCGATCAGCATGCCCAGCGTGGTGCCGATGATCACCAGCCACAGTTCCGGGTATTGCGCGGCGAGCATCACGGTCGCGATCTGGGTCTTGTCGCCGATCTCGGCGAGGAAGAATGCGATCAGGGTGGTCAGGAAGGGGCCGAACTTGCGAGCGGTACTGGCTTCGTCGTCATCCATCTTGTCCGGCACCAGGGTCCATAGTGCGGTTGCGGCAAAGCTGATTGCAAGAATCCAGTGCAGCCAGGTATCCGAGAAGAAGCCGCCGACCCAGGCACCTATCGCACCGGCAGCCGCATGGTTGGCAAGGGTGGCGGCGACGATGCCGGCGATGATCGGCCAGGGCTTGCGGAAACGTGCTGCGAGAATGAGCGCGAGCAGTTGCGTCTTGTCGCCGATTTCGGCCAAGGCAACGACAGCAGTAGGTACGAGTAGTGAATCCAGCATCAGGGGTTTTCCTAAGGGGCGGGTCGACACGGCTATGACACGTACAGCCTTCCCGCCCCGGGTAAGGTGTTCGTGTCATAGGTCTTGTCAAACCCTGCGATCCGTCTGATGCGGACGCTGGGGTCGCATACGCCATGGTCTGAGGACCAAGTATGTTGACGTATGCCGGACGAGCATGGCGCTCGTGGGAGACTACTCCCCTAGGACGGAGCGGATTCTGCCTATGCAAAATCCATTCGGCAAGCCTTCTTTTTCGAGGAAGTATTAACCGCGTTTGGCCCGGTAGATTCGAAAACCCTGTCCCTCGGCCTTGATCGCGCAGACGCCGAGATGCTCCTCGATCAGTGGCTGATACTTCAGGAAGCTATTCGCCACCAGTCGTAGTTCGCCACCGTTTTTCAGATGTTTAGCCGCTTTTCGCAGCAAGTTCTCTGTGGCGAAATAATCGGTGTGGACCCCGACATGGAACGGCGGGTTACTCAGAATCGCGCTCAGACCCATGGGTGCGGCATCGATGCCGTCACCGGTAATGACCTCGGCTTCCAGACCGTTGGCAGCCAGGGTCAAGCGGCTGCTGGCGGCGGCGAAGGCATCAACGTCCAGCAACGTCACCTGATTGTGCGGGTAACGGCGTTTCACCGCCGCACCCAGAACCCCTGCACCGCAACCGAAGTCCAGCAAGTGGCCGCTTGGCAGTTTGTCCAGGTGTTCGAGCAACAGCGCGCTGCCGCGATCCAGGCGGCCGTGGCTGAATACGCCGGGCAAGCTGATGACTTTCAGCGGGCCTTCGGCCAGCGGCAACTCATAGGTTTGCGCCAGGCTTTCCAGCGGTTTGGCTTGTGGCGCATTGGCTACGGTGACCAGCCAGAGCTGGCAGTGCCGCGCGCTGTCGAGCTTGCGTGGCTTGCCGAACGGGTTGAGCTGTTTGGCTGCGCCTTCGATGCCGCTTTTTTTCTCACCGACCAGGTACAGCTCGCGACCGGCCAGCCGCGACGCGAGTGCGTTGAGGATGTAGTCGGTCAGGTCCTTGGACTTGGGCAGAAACACCACGGCACTCTCGAATGCACGCTCAGGCGCGTTCACGCCAAAATGGCTGCGCTCGGCAAAGCGTGCATCCAGCGCGGCCTGATCGCCGGCATGCCAGCACCAGCCATGGGCGTCGGGCAAGCGGCCCAGCAAATCATCGGCGGGCAAACCGGCCAAAAGCACCGAGCCCTGGAATAATTCGGCCTGACGAAGCAGTACTTCACTGCGCGGATCCATAACTGCTCCTGTGAAAAAAAGTGCCGCAGTTTATCAACTGACGACCCGCAGCGCCTTACCGCTGAAGTATCCCAAGGCGTTTTCGGTCAATTGGCCAACGATTCTCTGCCGTGCTTCACGGCTTCCCCAGGCGTTGTGCGGGGTGACGATCAGGCGCGGGATGTCATGGGCCAGCAACGGATTGCCGTTGTTCGGCGGCTCCACGCTCAAGACGTCAGTGGCAGCGCCACCCAGGTGGCCACTGCGCAAGGCGTCGGCCAGTGCCTGCTCGTCGATCAGGCCACCGCGGGCCGTGTTGACCACGAATGCGCCGGGCTTCATTGAGGCCAGTTCGCCGGCCCCAATGAAGTGACGGGTGTGTTCGTTGAGCGGGCAGTGCAGGGTCAGGGCGTCGATCTGTGGCAGCAGTTCGTCCAGCGGCAAGCGATCCGGCCGGGCAGGGCGCCCGGGAATCTGCCCGAGCAACACGCGCATGCCGAAGGCTTCGGCCAGCCGTGCGACGGCGCCGCCCAATTCGCCATGGCCAAGCAAACCCAGGGTTTTACCTTCCAGCTCGACGATCGGATAGTCCAGCAGGCAGAACTGTCTGGCCTGCTGCCAGCGACCTGCGCCGACGGCTTTCTGGTAGTCGGCCAGGCGCGTGGCCAGGTTGAGCAGTAGCATGATCGTGTGCTGGGCCACCGATGGCGTGCCATAGCCCTGGCAATTGCACACGGTAATACCATGGGCGCGGGCGGCCGCGAGGTCGACGTTGTTGGTGCCGGTGGCAGTAATGAGAATCAACTCAAGCTCGGGGCTGGCCGCCATGGCCGCCGCATCGATGAGGATTTTATTGCTGATGGCCACCGTAGCGCTCTTGAGGCGATCGATCACTTGCTCCGGCGACGTCTGAGCGAACAACTGCAACTCACCGAAACAAGCGCGCAGGGGGTTCAAATCGAGGTCGCCGAGGTCCAGGGAAGGATGGTCAAGGAAAACGGCGCGGTGAGTGTTCGTCATCAACTGTACCTTTTGTGCAATGAACTGAAGGCGTAATCTGCCGAGCCTACCAGATGAAATAAATAGTTACGCTTGGCCTTAAGGAGCTTCAATGTACTGGACAGAGTTCTTGACCGTTGCCCTGATTCACTTGTTGGCAGTGGCCAGCCCGGGCCCTGACTTCGCCGTGGTGGTGCGTGAAAGCGTGACCCACGGTCGCCGCGCCGGCACATGGACGGCGCTGGGTGTGGGCACGGCGATTTTCCTGCATGTCGGTTATTCACTGCTGGGCATCGGCCTGATCGTGTCCCAGTCCATCATGCTGTTCAACGCCTTGAAATGGGCCGCCGCCGCTTATCTGCTGTACATCGGCTTCAAGGCGCTGCGTGCACGGCCGGCCAAGCCAGTGGCGGACGATCTGCACAAGGAAGCCGGCGAGCGCACCGCGCGTGGGGCCTTCACTTCAGGGTTTGTCACCAATGGTCTGAATCCGAAAGCCACGCTGTTTTTCCTCTCGCTGTTTACCGTGGTGATCAACCCCCACACGCCGCTGTCTGTGCAGGCCGGTTACGGGGTTTACCTGGCGGTGGCGACGGCAGCCTGGTTCTGCCTGGTGGCGATGCTGTTCAGCCAGCAGCGCGTGCGCGCCGGTTTCGCCCGCATGGGCCACTGGTTCGACCGGACCATGGGTGCGGTGCTGATCGCAATCGGCGTGAAGCTGGCGTTTACCGAAATGCATTGATCCAATGCGCAGCCACCGCCATTGCTGGCAAGCCAGCTCCCACAGAAATTGAGGTCGCGCGCGCAAGGAAGTTGTGCGCGCAGAACTGTAGGAGCAAGCTTGCTCGCGACGAGGCCGGTACAGCCGCGACTGCGTCGACAGACACGCCGCCTGATAAGCCAGCTCAAGTGGGTGAACAATACGCGACACTTGATGGCGCAACGCTAGCATTTGCGAGGTTCTGCAAATCATTCCTTTGGCTGATTTGGCTGACGATCAGGAGCACTACAGTGCTAGCTTTCAGCCACGACCGTGCAGTCAGGAAAAGGGATTATTATGTTGCAGACTCGCGTTATTCCCCCAGCCGAAGGCGCTTACCAATATCCACTGCTGATCAAGCGGCTGCTGATGTCTGGCGCACGTTACGAGAAAACCCGCGAGATCGTTTACCGCGACAAGTTGCGCTACAGCTACCCGACCCTGATCGAGCGGGTCGCCCGGTTGGCCAATGTGCTCACGGCGGCGGGAGTCAAACCCGGCGATACCGTGGCGGTAATGGATTGGGACAGCCATCGTTACCTGGAATGCATGTTCGCCATCCCGATGATCGGCGCGGTGATCCACACCATCAACGTGCGCCTGTCGCCGGAGCAGATCCTCTACACCATGAACCACGCCGAGGACCGCTTTGTGCTGGTCAACAGCGAGTTCACCGGGCTGTACCAGGGCATAGCCGGGCATCTGACCACGGTCGAGAAAACCCTTCTGCTGACCGATCTGCCGGAAAAGACAGCCGAGCTGCCGAACCTCATTGGCGAATACGAAGAGTTGCTGGCGGCCGCGAGCCCAAAATACGACTTCGAGGATTTCGACGAAAACTCGGTCGCAACCACCTTCTACACCACCGGCACCACGGGTAATCCCAAGGGTGTGTACTTCACCCATCGGCAACTGGTGCTGCACACCATCGGCGTGTCGACCATCATGGGCGCGATCGACAGCGTGCGTCTGCTGGGCACCAACGACGTCTACATGCCGATCACCCCGATGTTCCATGTCCATGCCTGGGGGCTGCCGTATGTGGCGACCATGCTCGGGCTCAAGCAGGTTTATCCCGGCCGGTATGACCCGCAATACCTGGTAGAGCTGTGGCGCAAAGAGAAGGTGACTTTTTCCCACTGCGTACCGACCATCCTGCAGATGGTCCTCAATGCCAAGGCGGCGCAAGACGTCGACTTCGGCGGCTGGAAAATCGTCATCGGCGGCAGCGCGCTGAATCGCTCGCTGTACGAAGCGGCCAAGGCCAAAGGTATTCAGTTGACCGCCGCCTACGGCATGTCGGAAACCGGGCCGCTGGTGTCGTGCGCGCACCTGAACGACGAACTGATGGCCGGCAGCGAAGACGAGCGCACCACCTACCGGATCAAGGCCGGTGTGCCAGGGCCATTGGTAGAAGCCGCCATCGTCGACGCCAACGGCAACTTTCTGCCAGCCGATGGTGAAACCCAGGGCGAACTGGTGCTGCGCGCGCCGTGGCTGACCGAAGGCTATTTCAACGAGCCGCAAAAGGGCGCGGAGCTGTGGGCCGGGGGCTGGCTGCACACGGGTGACGTAGCGACCCTGGACAGCATGGGGGTGATCGACATTCGCGACCGGATCAAGGACGTCATCAAGACCGGTGGCGAGTGGATCTCCTCCCTGGATCTGGAAGACCTGATCAGTCGCCATGTGGCGGTACGCGAAGTAGCAGTGGTGGGCATCGCCGATCCACAGTGGGGCGAGCGTCCGTTTGCCTTGCTGGTGCTGCGCGAAGGGCACGAAATCGGGGCCCGGGAACTCAAGGAACACCTCAAGCCATTTGTCGAACTGGGGCACCTGAGCAAGTGGGCGATTCCGAGCCAGATTGCCCTTGTTACTGAAATTCCCAAGACCAGTGTCGGCAAACTCGACAAGAAGCGGATTCGGGCCGACATCACTGAATGGCAAGCCACCAATAGCACCTTCCTTTCGACGCTTTAAGTCTCTTCTGGCGTGTCCGAAAGGACACGCCAGCCCCACCAAGCAAGCGCTTGGCTTGTCAAATCCGTAATTTCAGCCATCCTTGCCGAGCCGACGTGTGTCGGACTGGCGAAAGGACTGTTCCAGAGTGGCTGGCAGCTGCAAATCACACTTTAGAGGGATCAAGCACTACAACCTGCTGGCTATAGTCCGTGCATGGATTTTTAGAAACGGAGCAACCGCACGAACAGGGGCGATGCAACTTTGGAATGACTTTGGGATGCCTTGGCTCCCGGTTATCCCAAGGCGTTTTTAAAAGTGCTCACTGCCATAAAAATAAAATGCACATGGAGTAGCGTCGATGACATCAGTAAACCAGTTCTGGCGCCGGGCGAAATTGCCTTTGGCCGTCAGTCTTGCCTCTACGCTCGCCGGGCCAGCATTCGGCGTCAGTTTCAACGTTGGTGAAATCGAAGGTCAGTTCGATTCGGCTCTGTCGATCGGTGCCAGCTGGTCTACCGAAAGTGCCAACAAGAACCTCATTGGCGTCAACAACGGCGGCCAAGGCCTGTCCCAGACCTCCGATGACGGTCACCTGAACTTCAAAAGCGGCGAAACCTTCTCCAAGATCTTCAAGGGTATCCATGACCTTGAATTGAAATATGGCGATACCGGTGTTTTCGTCCGTGGCAAATACTGGTACGACTTTGAGTTGAAAGACGAAAGCCGTCCGTTCAAGGACATCAGCGACGACAACCGCAAGGAAGGCGCCAAGTCCGCCGGCGGCCAGATCCTCGACGCCTTCGTCTACCACAACTACGCCATTGCCGATCAGCCGGGTTCCGTGCGTCTGGGCAAGCAGGTGGTGAGCTGGGGTGAAAGTACCTTCATCGGCGGTGGCATCAACTCGATCAACCCGATCGACGTGTCCGCGTTCCGCCGTCCGGGTGCCGAGATCAAGGAAGGCCTGATTCCGGTCAACATGTTCTATGTGTCCCAGAGCCTGACCGAAAACCTCTCGGGCGAAGCCTTCTACCAAATTGAATGGGACCAGACCGTCGTCGACAACTGCGGCACGTTCTTCTCACAGCCAGACATCGTTGCTGACGGCTGCAATAACAACCTGCGTGTGCTGAACAAGCGTTCGCAGATTCCGGCCATTGCCCTCGGACCTTTGGCCGCCAACGGCGTCGACGTCAACAATGAGGGTGTTCTGGTACGCCGTGGCGCGGACCGCGATGCCCGTGATGGCGGCCAGTGGGGCGCGTCCTTGAAGTACATGTTCGACCCGCTGGACACCGAGTTCGGTGCCTACTTCATGAACTACCACAGCCGTGCGCCAATCTTCAGCGCCACCGGTGCGCCGCAGTCGGTCTACAACACCGCAGCAGGCCTGCCAGGTCCGTTCGCCGCGCTGGCGCCACTGCTGGTTGCAGGTAATTCGCAGTACTTCATCGAATATCCTGAAGACATCCGACTCTATGGCCTGAGCTTCTCTACCACCCTGCCTACCGGTACGGCGTGGAGTGGTGAGGTCAGCTACCGTCCGAACGCACCGGTGCAGCTCAACTCCACCGACATCCTGTTCGCCGGTGTCCGTCCTATCGGCAATAACAACCCGAACAACCCGTTGACCAACGCATCGCTGCTTACCGGTGTGCCGGGTCAGGACCTGCACGGCTACCGTCGCAAGGAAATCACCCAGTTCCAGACCACCCTGACGCACTTCTTTGATCAGGTGATGGGCGCGAGCCGTTTGACCTTGGTAGGCGAAGTGGGCGTGACACACGTCGGCGGCCTGGAAAGCACCTCCGACGTGCGTTATGGCCGCGATCCGGTCTACGGTCCGGGCGAGTTGCCAGCCACTGGCGCGCTCGATACCTGCGTGGCGCTGAACAGCAGCACCATTAACGGCGCCGGTCCGGGTACGCCGACCAACAACCGCAGCCGCAACTGCGACAATGAAGGCTTCACCACCTCGACATCCTGGGGCTACCGCGGTCGCGCCATCTGGGAATACAACGACGTGTTCGCCGGTGTGAACCTCAAGCCTAACGTGGCCTGGTCCCATGACGTGGAAGGTTACTCCCCTGGCCCTGGCGGCAACTTCGAGGAAGGCCGTAAAGCGGTAAGCCTGGGTGTCGACGCCGAATACCAGAACACCTACACCGCGAGCCTGGCCTACACCAACTTCTTCGACGGCAAGTACACCACTGTGGATGACCGCGACTTCGTTGCGCTCAGCTTCGGCGTGAACTTCTAAGCACTGCATTTTCAGGACGAACACACATATGAAAATAACAAAGAGTCTGTTCCACGCCGGTGTTCTGGGGCTTTCGCTGCTGGCGACCAGCGTCATGGCGGCAGTGCCGGCAGCCGAAGCGGACAAGCTGGGCAAGAGCCTGACCCCGATGGGTGCCGAAATGGCGGGTAACGCCGACAGCTCGATCCCTGCCTGGAAACCCATGGCAAAGAACGCCGGTACGGTCGACAGCAAAGGTTTCCTGTCCAATCCATACGCCAGCGAAAAGCCGTTGTTCACCATCACGGCGCAGAACGTCGACCAGTACAAGGCCAAGCTCGCCCCGGGCCAGTACGCGATGTTCAAGCGCTACCCGGAAACCTTCAAGATGCCGGTCTATCCGTCCCATCGTGGCGCTACCGTGCCCGATGACGTATTCGCCGCCATCAAGCGCAACGCCACCAACACCAACCTGGTGTCGGGCGGCAATGGCTTGGAAAACTTCGAAACCGCGGTGCCGTTCCCTATTCCGAAGACCGGCGTTGAAGTCATCTGGAACCACATCACCCGCTATCGCGGTGGCAGCGTGACCCGCCTGGTAACCCAGGCCACGCCGCAGCCGAACGGCTCGTTCAGCCTGGTGTATTTCCAGGACCAGTTCGTGTTCCGCGACAAGATGAAGGACTACGACCCGAAAAATCCGGGCAATATCCTGTTCTACTTCAAACAGAAAGTGACCGCGCCGGCGCGTCTGGCCGGTGGTGTGCTGCTGGTGCACGAAACCCTTGACCAGGTTAAGGAACCGCGTTCGGCGTGGGTCTACAACGCCGGTCAGCGTCGTGTGCGTCGCGCCCCGCAAGTGTCCTATGACGGACCGGGTACCGCAGCCGACGGTCTGCGTACTTCCGATAACCTGGACATGTACAACGGTGCGCCGGATCGTTACGACTGGAAACTCGAAGGCAAGAAAGAGATGTACATCGCCTCCGACAGCTACAAGCTCGACGATCCGACCCTCAAGTACACCGACATCATCAAGGCCGGTCACATCAACCAGGATCTGGCGCGTTACGAGCTGCGCCGGGTGTGGCATGTGGTTGCCACCTTGAAGGAAGGTCAGCGCCACATCTACGCCAAGCGTGACTTCTACATCGACGAAGACACCTGGCAAGCCGCGGTGATCGACCACTATGACGGCCGTGGCCAACTGTGGCGCGTAGCCGAGGCACATGCCGAGAACTACTACGACAAGCAAGTGCCGTGGTATGCCCTCGAAACCCTGTACGACCTGCAATCGGGTCGCTACCTGGCCTTGGGCATGAAGAACGAAGAGAAGTCGGCGTATGACTTCGGCTTCCAGGCAACCACCAGCGACTTCACCCCTGCCGCCCTGCGCCAGGATGGTGTTCGCTAAGGTGACATGAGTAGAGGCCGCACCCTCTGAAAAACGCCCCGACCGGTTCGGGGCGTTTTTTTTGACGTTGAAAAAGATCCTCGTTTCACCTGTAGGCACTGTGTAGGAGCTGTCGAGTGAAACGAGGCTGCGATCTTTTCGATTACGAAGCGCAAGACTTTTTGTAGCCATTTGTAGCAATTACCTTCATTCCCTCGCCGATTACGGCTAGTCTGCGGACATCTGCAACGCCGCCACCGCATTTCAAACAAGAGCCGGCTATGACTGATTTGGCTATACCCCCAGGTTCTGCAACCGTTGCTGTCGCGACACTGGACGGGCGTTTTTTTCGCCCGCCATTGCCCGACGGCCATGTGCTGCGTCCGCGCCTGTGCGAGCGCCTGAGCGCCGGGCTGGGTGGCCGGTTGTTGCTGGTCAGTGCGCCTGCAGGGTTCGGCAAAAGTTCCTTGGCGGTGGAGTTCTGTCAGGCATTGCCGGCTCACTGGCAAAGCCTTTGGCTGGGCCTGAGCCCGCGAGACAATGACCCGGGGCGTTTTCTCGAACGCCTGCTCGAAGGCCTCCAGGATTACTTTCCGGACCTGGGCAGGCAGTCTCTCGGGCTGCTGAAAATGCGCCAGCGCCATCAGCCGTTTGCCTTCGAAGAATGGCTGGACGGGCTGCTCGACGAACTGTCCGAACATCTGTCCATTGCGACGCCATTGCTGCTGGTGCTCGACGATTATCATCTGGCCCAAGGGCCGGTTCTGGATCGTTGCCTGCAGTTTTTCCTCAACCATCTTCCCGATGGCTTGCTGGTGATGGTCACCAGTCGGCAGCGCCCCGACTGGCATCTGGCGCGGTTGCGACTGTCGCGGCAACTGCTGGAGTTGCATGAGCAGGATTTGCGCCTGACCCACGATGAAGCCTTGAGCCTGCTCGATCGCCACAGCACTTCCTTGCGCGGGGAGGCGCTGGAGAACCTGATCCAGCGCAGCGAAGGCTGGGTTGCAGGCTTGCGCTTCTGGCTTCTGGCGGCCTCCGAAGCCGGCACCGATGGTGCGTTGCCCCAATCGTTGCATGGCGGGGAAGGGCTGATCCGCGACTATCTGCTTGAAGAGGTGATTGATTGCCTGCCTGCCGAGGTCCAGTCATTTCTCTATGACACCGCACTTCAGGAGCGTTTTTGCAGCGAACTGTGCGACGCCGTTCGCGACGCCCATGACAGTGCCGAGATCCTGCGATTCCTGCTGGCCCATCAGGTGTTCCTGGTGCCCCTGGATGAGCATGGTCACTGGTATCGCTATCACCATCTGTTTTCCGACTTGTTGCGCACACGGCCAGCCTCCCAGTCGATGGTCCCGGCGGCCAGCCTGCACCTGCGAGCGTGCCGCTGGTTCAACGCCCAAGGGCTGCTCGACGAAGCGGTAGAGCAGGCCTTGCGTGCCGGCCATCTGGACGTCGCGGCGAATCTGGTACAAAACCTCTCTGAAGAACAACTGCTGGCCGAGCAGAATGTCGGCATGTTGCTGCGCTGGAAAATGGACTTGCCCGACAGCCTGCTGATCAGCACGCCGCGCCTGATCGTGCTCTACAGCTGGGCCTTGGGCATGGCATGCCAGCTGGACGCCGCCGAAGAACTGGCCAGTCATTTGAGTCGCTTCCTGCCTGCACCGTCGGCGACCGCGCAAAGGTCCATGTTGGCGCAGTGGCTGGCGTTGAGTGGAATCATCGCCCGCGGGCGCGGCAATCGTGAACTCACGCTGCGCTATTGCGGCGAAGCGCTGGAAAGCCTGCCGTGCAAGCGCTACGGACAACGCCTGATGTGCCTCTCGACCTTGTCCAACCTGGCCATTGCCGACGGCGACTTGTGGCGTGCGCGGGGCCTGAATCGGGATTCGCTGGAATTGGCGCAACGGGTCGGCAATCCACTGTTCGAAGCGCTGGCCCACTACGACCGCGCCCGTGTCCTGCAGGCGCGGGGGGAAGTCTTTCGGGCGCTGCAGGAAGTCCGCCAGGGTTTACAGCGACTTCAGGGACTTTCCCCGCAACGTCTCTATGCCGTTCGCGCACGACTGACCCTGTATGAAGGCTTCCTGTTGGCGCAGCGACTGCAGCCACAAGCAGCCCGAGTGCGTTTACAGGCCGGTCTGAACGAGGCGCGGGCCTGCCGCGATATCAGCGTACTGATAGGTCACTGTGTCATCGCCAGGGTTGAAGGCAGCAGCGGCGAATTTGCCAAGGCCTTTGCCGAACTGGCCGAAGCCGAACGACTGATGCATATCTGGGATGTCCCGCCGATTTACTATCTGGCGATGATCACCCTGGTCAAATGCGAACTCTGGCTTGCCCAGGGACGCACCGATCTGGCCGAAGCCTGGCTGTCACGATTGGGGCAGACCTACACCGGCGAGCACGCGGCAGCGCCCCCGGAATTCCACCCACAATTGCCACTGCATATCGAATTGCAACAAGCCTTGCTGGAGGTTATCCAGGGTCAACCGATGCTGGCCGAAGGGCGTTTGAATGCGCTGCTTGAACATGGCCAGAAAACCGGTCGGCAAATGCTCAGTACCATGGCGCTGACTCAGAAAGTTGCGTTACTGCTGGGCAGCGGGCGCGAGCCCGAGGCACGCAAAGCCCTGGCTCAGGCACTGGACGTCGCAGGCGGAGGTGTGCTGCAACCCTTTGAAAGATTGCTGGCCGAGCATTCGGACTGGCTGCGGGCTCAGTTGCAACTCTGCCCGCCGACACCTGTTTCACAGAGCCTGATGGAAAAGTTGCCGATTATGGTCGTTCGCCCCGCAGTGGAAGCCAGTGCGACGGCAGAACAGCTCAGCATGCGTGAACTGGCGGTCCTGCGCCTGATTGCCCAAGGTTGCTCGAATCAGGAAATCAGCGATCAACTGTTTATCTCATTGCATACCGTCAAGACCCACGCCAGCCATATCAACAGCAAGCTTGGGGTGGAGCGGCGTACGCAGGCGGTGGCGCGGGCGAAGGAGTTGGGGGTACTGAGTTAAGGAATTCTTCACGTTACACATCCCGGGCGATGGACCGATACTCAAGTATGCGAAAATCGCCCGTCCCCGTTTATTCGAGCAGGCTCTGATGTCCCAACAACCTTCCCTGATCCGCGAAACCTTCCCCGTCGGCCCTTTGCAGTGCAACTGCACGATCATCGGCGATCCGGTGACGAAAAAGGCGATTGTTGTCGACCCGGGTGGCAATCATGAACTGATCCTCGCGCGGCTCGATGCCCTGGGCCTGAAGGTGGTCAGCATCATCCACACTCATGCACACCTGGATCACTTCCTGGCTTCCGGTCAGCTTAAAGAGAAAACCGGTGCGACCCTGCATCTGCATAAAGAAGATCAGTTTCTCTGGGATAACCTGGAAATGCAGTGCCAGATGTTCGGCGTTCCCTACACCCCGGTGCCATCTCCGGACCGCTGGCTGGCCGATGATGAAGAACTGGCCTGCGGTTGCGGAGTGGCGCTGCACACGCCGGGTCACACGCCAGGTTCCATGAGCTTCTGGTTTTCAGACGCCAAACTGCTGATTGCCGGCGACACCTTGTTCCGTCGTGGAGTAGGGCGCACCGACCTGTGGGGCGGCGATCAGGCGACTATCGTGCGTTCGATCAAGCAGCGGCTGTACACCCTCGACGAAGAAGCGACGGTGGTGACGGGGCATGGTCCGGATACTCGCCTGGGCGACGAAATGCGCGAGAACCCTTTTGTACGGGCTTGATTTGTAACTCACGGAATTTTTATCGCATCCAATGATCTAACGCCCGCAAAGGCCGATGGTCCATTGCACCATAGAATGCAAAGTAGGAGCTCTTCATGTTCACCAAGCGTCGTTTGATTATTGTCGCTACCGCTGTGGCCTTGCTGTCTGGCTGCGCCTCGCCTAACCCTTACAATGAGCAGGGGCAGGCTGATGGCGGCTCCCAAGGCATGAGCAAGACCGCCAAGTACGGTGGTCTCGGCGCACTGGCCGGCGCTGTGGCGGGTGCCGCCATCAACCACGATAACCGTGGTAAAGGCGCGTTGATCGGTGCTGCGGTGGTCGGTGCTTCTGCTGCCGGCTACGGTTATTACGCCGACCAGCAAGAAAAGAAACTGCGCGCCAGCATGGCCAATACCGGTGTTGAAGTGCAGCGTCAGGGCGACCAGATCAAGCTGATCATGCCCGGCAACATCACTTTCGCCACCGATTCGGCGAACATCGCCCCAAGCTTCTATCAGCCGCTCAACAACCTGGCGGGCTCGTTGAAAGAGTTCAACCAGAACCAGATCGAGATCGTCGGCTACACCGACAGCACCGGCAGCCGCCAGCACAACATGGACCTGTCCCAGCGTCGTGCCCAGAGCGTGGCCACCTACCTGACTTCGCAAGGCGTCAGCGGTGCCAACCTGAGTGCCCGTGGCGCCGGTCCGGATAATCCGGTTGCCAGCAACGGTGACACCAATGGCCGGGCGCAGAACCGCCGTGTCGAGGTCAACCTCAAGGCGATCCCGGGCCAGCAGTATGGTGCCCAGCAGTAAGGCTGGATTTCAGCAGTACCGTTGATGTCTGATTGAACCCCAGGCGTAAACAGAGCCCGCCCGATCCATATCAGATCGGGCGGGCTTTTTTGTGGTGCCTGTTCTGGCCTTTTCGCGGGCAAGCCCGCTCCCACAGGGAACTCTGTCGTACACAAACCTTGTGGGAGCGGCGGTGCGACGATTCGACTTGCCCCCGAAGAGGCCAGTGTGGGCAACAGAAATATCGGATCAAAAACTAAAAAGCCCCCGGACAATCACTCATCCGGGGGCTTTTTGTGTCGCGCGAACCTGGTTACTTCTTCAGGCCATAATGCTCATCGAGCATGCCCGGCGCATTCGGGGCTTTCGGTGCGTAGTCGCGTGGCGGTTCCTGATTGCGCGGTGGCGTCAGGCGCTCGCGTGGTGCTTGCGTCGCATCGGCGTGCAGCGAGGCCAGCAGGCGTTGACGGGTCTGCTCGTCCAGGGCCAGGCGGTTGGCGCCCTCGGCGAGATGATCCTGCACTTCCTGATAGCTCTGGGTCAGCTTTTTAACCAGTGTTGCCGTGCTGTTGAAGTGGGTGACCACCTCATTCTGATAACTGTCGAAACGTTCCTGAATATCGTCCAGCTGGCGTTGTGTGCTGCTAGGCACGGCATTCGGCGCAAGGCGAGCGATCAGAAACCCAATGGCGACACCCACAACCAGGGCAAGAGTCGGTAACAACCAAACTAAGAGCGAGTGTTCCACGAGTCCTTCCTCTATAAACGGCTTTGCTTTACGTTAACGGCTCGAACCTGCGCTGTATACCGCGATTCACTCGCAATAGATTGGCACAGACAATTTGCTAGACGAGTCGACCCGATTCGAGGTCACGGAGTTCCTTCCTTGCTTATGCGCGAAACACCTGTAGTGATTGACGGGCCGGTCGGCCAATTGGAAGCCCTTTACCTGGATAACGAGCAGCCGCGTGGCCTCGCGCTGATCTGCCATCCGAACCCGGTGCAGGGCGGCACCATGCTCAACAAAGTGGTCTCAACCCTGCAGCGCACGGCGCGCGATGCCGGTTTGATTACCCTGCGTTTCAACTACCGTGGCGTCGGCGCCAGCGAAGGTTCCCACGACATGGGCACCGGTGAAGTCGACGATGCCCAGGCGGTAGCCGAGTGGTTCCGGGCCAGACATCCGGACTTACCATTGACCCTGTTCGGTTTTTCCTTCGGCGGATTTGTTGCAGCAAGTCTCGGCGGGCGGCTGGAAGCGCAGGGCGAGCTACTCAAGCACCTGTTCATGGTCGCACCGGCGGTCATGCGCCTGGGTGATCAGGATCAACTGCCACAGAACGGCGAACTGACCCTGATCCAGCCGGAAACCGACGAAGTCATCGATCCGCAAGTCGTTTATCAATGGTCCGACAAGCTCGAACGTCCCCATGAGCTGCTGAAAGTGGCAGAATGCGGACACTTTTTTCATGGCAAGCTGACCGATCTCAAGGATCTGATCCTGCCGCGTCTCTCGAATTGATTGCAGTCTGACAAGCGATTACCCATGACGACTCGTACCCGTATCCTCACCGGCATCACCACCACCGGCACGCCGCACCTGGGCAACTACGCCGGCGCCATCCGCCCGGCGATCGTCGCCAGCCGTGACAGCAATGCCGATTCGTTCTACTTCCTGGCCGACTATCACGCCCTGATCAAGTGCGATGACCCGCTGCGCATCCAGCGCTCGCGTCTGGAAATCGCCGCGACCTGGCTGGCCGGTGGCCTGGATGTGGAGCGCGTGACCTTCTATCGCCAGTCCGACATTCCGGAAATCCCCGAGCTGACCTGGCTGCTGACTTGCGTCGCCGCCAAGGGCCTGCTCAACCGTGCCCACGCCTACAAGGCCTCGGTGGACAAGAACGTCGAGACCGGCGAAGACCTGGATGCCGGCATCACCATGGGCCTGTACAGCTACCCGGTGCTGATGGCGGCGGACATTCTGATGTTCAACGCGCACAAGGTGCCGGTCGGTCGCGACCAGATCCAGCACGTGGAAATGGCGCGGGACATTGGCCAGCGCTTCAACCACCTGTTTGGCCAGGGCAAAGAATTCTTCACCATGCCTGAAGCGCTGATCGAAGAAAGCGTTGCCACGCTGCCAGGCCTCGACGGCCGCAAGATGTCGAAGAGCTACGACAACACCATTCCGTTGTTCAGCAGCGCCAAGGAAATGAAGGACGCGATTTCGCGGATCGTCACTGACTCCCGCGCACCGGGCGAAGCCAAGGATCCGGACAACTCGCATCTGTTCACCCTGTTCCAGGCGTTCGCCACTCCTGCCCAGGCCGACGAGTTCCGCAGTGAACTGTTGCAGGGCCTGGGTTGGGGCGAGGCGAAGAATCGCCTGTTCCAGTTGCTGGACAACGAACTGGGCGAGTCCCGCGAGCGCTATAACCAACTGATCGAGCGCCCGGCTGACCTGGAAGACATCCTGCAGCACGGCGCGAAAAAGGCCCGTGCGGTTGCTACGCCGTTCCTCAACGAGCTGCGTGAAGCGGTTGGCCTGCGTTCTTTCGTGGCCCAGACCCAAGTTGCACCGACCACCAAGAAAAAAGCTGCGAAAGCCGCGCGTTTTGTCAGCTTCCGCGAGGACGACGGCAGTTTCCGTTTCCGTCTGCTGGCTGCCGATGGCGAACAGCTGCTGTTGTCGTGCAATTTTGCCGACGGCAAGACCGCCGGTCAGGTAACCAAGCAACTGCAAGCAGGCCAGCCACTGGAGGTGCGCAGTGAAGCGCTGAGCTTCAGCGTCTGGCTGGAAGGCCAGTGCGTGGCTGACAGTCCCGCCTTCGCTGATAGCGCGGCGCGCGACGCTGCAATCGAAGCGTTGCGGATTGCTCTTACGCCGGTTCAGGACTAATCAACGGCTCGGCCCGATCAAGGGCCGATTGCCATTCCCCGGGGCCATCGCTACAGTGACGGCCCGTTTTTGTTGCCTTGCTAACGAATTATGACGCCCCTAGAACGATATCAAGCTGATCTGAAACGCCCGGAATTCTTCCATGATGCCGCGCAGGAAACTGCCGTGCGTCATTTGCAGCGCCTGTACGACGACCTGGTCGCCGCCGAGCAAAACAAACCGGGCCTGCTGGGCAAGCTGTTTGGCAAGAAGGATCAGACCCCGGTCAAGGGCCTGTACTTCTGGGGCGGCGTCGGTCGCGGCAAGACTTACCTGGTGGACACCTTCTTCGAAGCGCTGCCATTCAAGGAAAAGTCTCGTACTCACTTCCACCGCTTCATGAAGCGCGTGCACGAAGAGATGAAGACCCTGGGTGGCGAGAAAAACCCGCTGACCATCATCGCCAAACGTTTCGCCACCGAAGCCCGGGTCATCTGCTTCGATGAGTTCTTCGTATCCGACATCACCGACGCCATGATCCTCGGCACCCTGATGGAAGAGCTGTTCAAGAACGGCGTAACCCTGGTCGCGACCTCGAACATCGTGCCGGACGGCCTGTACAAGGACGGCCTGCAACGCGCTCGTTTCCTGCCGGCCATTGCGTTGATCAAACAGAACACCGAGATCGTCAACGTCGACAGCGGCGTCGACTATCGCCTGCGTCACCTCGAACAGGCCGAGCTGTTCCACTATCCACTCGACGAAGCCGCCAACGAAAGCCTGCGCAAGAGCTTCCGTGCGCTGACGCCGGAATGCACGGCGGCGGTCGAAAACGACGTGCTGATGATCGAAAACCGCGAAATCCGTGCCCTGCGCACCTGTGATGACGTGGCCTGGTTCAACTTCCGCGAATTGTGCGACGGTCCGCGCAGCCAGAACGACTACATCGAACTGGGCAAGATCTTCCACGCCGTGCTGCTCAGCGATGTCGAGCAAATGAGCGTCACCACTGACGACATCGCCCGACGCTTCATCAACATGGTCGACGAGTTCTACGACCGTAACGTCAAGCTGATCATATCCGCCGAAGTCGAACTTAAAGACCTCTATACCGGCGGTCGCCTGAACTTCGAGTTCCAGCGCACCCTCAGCCGCCTGCTGGAAATGCAGTCCCACGAATTCCTGGCGCGGGCGCACAAGCCTTAAGCAATTCGCAAACAAAAAAGGGCCTGCAAATGCAGGCCCTTTTTTGTGCTGAAAGCAATCCACCAGGGTCACCACAATAGTGTGGGAGCGGGCTTGCTCGCGAAAGCGTCGTGTCAGTCGATATCAATTTATCTGGCACACCGCATTCGCGAGCAAGCCCGCTCCCACAGTGGAAGTGTCAGTCTTTTGAGAGATAAATCGCCAGCGCATCCTGTCGCTGACAACCGACTAACAGCCACAATAGAACCCTGGCTTTGCGCGGGCACAGAAGTCCGGCCATTGATGCGCCTTTGCGGATCAGGTCCATCTCGCCACCGACAAAGCCATAAGTGGACAGCGCGGTAGAGCCGGATCCGGTCCGGGTTGCAATAATGACCGGGATTTTTCCGGCGATAGTTTCGATCACCTCCGCCCAGTTCTCGGGAACATGCCCTGCACCAAATCCCGCGATAACGAGTCCGTCGTAGCCGAGTTCGAGAATGCTTTCCAGCATGAGGCTGTCTGCAGAAAGCGACGCTTCCAACAGGGCGATTTTCTGTGTTGTCTGCTGTGGCAGCGGTAAAACCTTGCGCTGGGCTGGCGGGCGCAAATAGTGGATGGTGTTTTCCACGAGCATGCCAACAGGCCCCACGATGGGAGAGGAGAAAGCCTGCAACGCTAACGAGTCGGTTTTGCGGACGGCGCTCGCGCAGTGAATCTGCCCGTTCATGACCACCTGAACGCCTCGTTGCCGGCTGTTCGCCGCCAGGGCGACCCGGCAAGCGTCCAGAAGGTTTGCCGGCCCATCGGCCCCCGCATTGGCAGCGGAGCGCATGGCGCCGGTCAGGACTAGCGGCTGATCGTGGGCCCACAAATAATCGAAAAAAGTGGCCGTTTCTTCGAGGGTGTCTGTGCCTTGGGTAATGACGACACCGATCGCACCTTGTTGGATTTGAACGTTCGCCCAGGAAAGGACACCCAGCAGGAACTCGAAATCCAGTGAGGCACTTGGCAACAGGCCCAGGGTTTCAACGCTGACCCGTGCCAGCGTCGCCAATTCCGGTACCGACTCCAACAGTGTTTCGCCGGTGACTGCCGGGACTATTCCCTCACCGGCGTTTCTGGCCTGCATGCTCACAGTGCCACCCAGGGCTGCGATGGCCAGTTTAGGCAGATCCATGTAATACCTCGCTTGCTCGTTATGGAAAGTGGCTGTACCCGGACTGAAGTCCGCGATACAGCCGCAAGGCAGCTTCCGTCAGTTGGCTATCAAGAGTCCGATGAATGGAACGATCAACAAGGTGCTGATGGCCATGGACAGGACGTTACCGATGTAACCATGCATATCGGCAGGTAACCTTCTGGCAATCGCATAAGCCAATGG
Organism: Pseudomonas sp. GW821-FHT09H03; assembly: GCF_059415945.1. Lineage (NCBI taxonomy): Bacteria > Pseudomonadati > Pseudomonadota > Gammaproteobacteria > Pseudomonadales > Pseudomonadaceae > Pseudomonas > Pseudomonas sp. GW821-FHT09H03. Next base: position 72,992 of record NZ_JBWKOF010000003.1, read on the forward strand.
TGGCGCAATCAGGGCGCCCAGCAGCGCACTCATGACAATGACCTGCCAACTGCCGCCATAGGTCAGAATCGCCGCCGGCACCACTGAGACCAGTGGAACGTAGGTGGGGTACCAGCCGTGCAACATCCATTGCCGACGCCAGATCAGCACGCCTATTGCCGAGGTCAATGCCTGTGCGCCGATCAGCTGTGGCAACAGACCAGAACCGTAAACCGGGCTCAACGGGTTCAGGGTGTAGGCCAGCATTGCCCCCAATAGCAGGCCGAGGCTTGCCAGTTCATTGCCAAAGAACGGCGCTTCCGAAAAGTCGGCCAGGACTCGCCGCAGGCTCCAGATAACACCGTAGTCCGGTGCTTTGGTGGGTGGTGGAGGCGGGGCGCAAGGCTTCGTGGATGCTTGCGACTTCATCAGGCTTGGGAGATATCGACAGAGCAGAAAGGCAAAGACACTGGCGACAGCCATTCCCAGTACGTTGCCGATCACCGCTGGCAGTCCGAGTGGATTGCAGACGTAGTTGACGATCAACAAGCACATCGGGGTGACCATCACCGCGCCCATGAGCGCGCCGTTGATCGTGACTTTCCAGCCACCGCCAAACATCAGCACCATCGCTGCCGGTAACGAAACAAAGGCTGCGAACGTGGGTTGCCAGGTAGTGGCGGTAACCGTCCACCCCCACAGCAGGTTGCTCAGCAGCAGTCCGAGCAACGAACTGGTGATCAACCACGGCCAGAGTCCGCTGCCGTAGGAAATGGCAAAACCTTGCCAGGCTTTCCCCGTTCGATTCGCCCAGTAAGCCAGATAGGCGCCGGCTAGCAATCCGATCGAGGCGAATTCGTGTTTGTAGAATGCAACCTCGCTGATGTCCCCCAATACCCAGCGCAACCAGGCGCTCGGTTCGGGAAGGCCGGACAGCATGTCGCCGTAGCTTGGCCAATGCGCTGCCCAGGCAGAACGGTAGGTGAATGAAAGCCAGATAATCAGCAAAATCGCGCCAAGTATCAGCAAAAGGATCGCCGCATCGAACGGCGACTTGCGCTCAATTGGGCTATTTCGGGACGTGTTTTCCATCCTTAGGCCCCCATTAACGCGGCAGACATGGATGTTCGGTGTAGCCGAGCATCTGGTCGTACAGATCGGTTCGACGATCGCGATGCAGATCGTTCAGGTCGTTCCAGATCGGGGCGCTGCGGGAGCTGGTGAGATCGATATCGGCCAACAGGATTTCTTGTTTGTCCGCCGAGGCAACTGCACCAATCGGCCAGCCATTGGTGCCGGCAATCAGCGAGCAGCCGAGATATCGAGCCCCGCGCTCTTCGCCTATTCGGCTGGCTGCGGCAATGAACACGTTGTTTACATGTGCCGCTGTCATGGTCAGATAAGACGCCATGCACTTGCCCGCCTCATCAAAAAGCGGCGGTGGCGTCCAGACCCAGTTGTTCAGGCTGCAAATGATGTCAGCGCCTTGCTGGCTCAGAATTCGCGGCACTTCCGGGAACCAGATATCCCAGCAGATCAGTAAGCCGATGCGTCCAATCGGCGTATCGAAAACCGGAAAGCCCAGATCTCCTGGTGTGAACCACAGTTTTTCCTGGTTCCATAAATGGGCCTTGCGATACTTGCCGATGAAGCCGTCAGGGCCGACAAGAACGCCAGTGTTGAACAGCCGCATGCCGTCGCGCTCAGCCAGACCGGCGACAACGTAGACCTTGTGCTGGCGCGCGAAATCAATCCAGGTTTTTACGCTCGCGCCGTCTGGAATCAACTCCGAGTGATCAAACGCGTGCTGCCTGTTTTTGAAGAAATACCCGGTGTTCGAGAGTTCAGGCAGGACAACAAGATTCGCCCCGTCCTTTACCGCTTCCATCGCCAATTGCAGGCTGCGATGCAGATTGCCCTCACGATTTTCTACGCCCACCTGCGGGTCGAATTGCACGACTGCTACACGAACAGGGCTTGTTGGCTCACGCATTGTTGATGACCTCTTTTTATTGTTATTCACGCTGTTGAAATGCGTGGATATAAGAGGTCAATCAGGAGTTCTACGTATGTCGGCCACTTCCGTTTAGGTTGTAGTCCGGGTCCCAAACAGGGTCAATGCACGTCGTGCCTGGTCGTTGTGAAGCTGCCGCAGGCTGCGATCTTTTGATCTTGCTTTTTAAAGACAAAATCAAAAGATCGCAGCCTGCGGCAGCTCGGGGGTTATGTGAACGCAATGAGGTTCAGGCGGCCTGCAGAAACTGCTGCCGATACTGGTTCGGCGACAGCTCGGTGTGTTGGCGGAACAGTCGCGCAAAGAAGCTGGCATCGTCGTAGCCGACTTCGTAGCTGATGGTCTTGATGCTCTTGCGGCTGCCGGAGAGCAGGCCCTTGGCGGTTTCGATGCGCAAGCGTTGCAGGTAGTGCAGGGGCTTGTCGCCGGTGGCGGTCTGGAAGCGGCGCATGAAATTGCGGATGCTCATGCCGTGTTCGCGAGCGACGTCCTCGAAGCGGAATTTGTCGGCGTAGTGCTCTTCGAGCCAGTGCTGGATCTGCAGGATGATCACATCCTGATGCAGCTTCTGCCCGCCGAAGCCGATGCGTCCCGGCGAGTAGCTGCGCTGGACTTCGTAGAGAATGTCCCGGGCTACGGCCTGGGAGACGTTGGCGCCGCAAAAACGCTCGATCAGGTAAACGTACAGGTCGCTCGCCGAGGTGGTGCCGCCGGCGCAGTAGAGGTTGTCGGCGTCGGTCAGGTGCTTGTCCTGATTGAGCTGCACCTGGGGGAAACGCTCGGCGAACGCATTGAAAAAGCGCCAATAGGTGGTCGCTTCCTTGCCATCGAGCAACCCGGCTTCGGCCAGCCAGAACACGCCAGTGGCTTCGCCGCAGAGCACGGCGCCGCGGGCATGTTGCTGGCGCAGCCAGGGCAGGACCTGTGGATAACGTTTGCTGAGGGAGTCGAAGTCGTCCCAGAAGGCGGGAATGATGATGATGTCGGTATTTTCCAGCCCGCCATCTACCGGGATCTTCACATCGCTGAAGGTATTCACCGCATTGCCGTCGGGGCTGACCAGCCGGGTTTCGAACGCCGGTGTCAGGCCCAGGCCCAGCTGTTTGCCGTAGCGCAGGCTGGCGAGGTGGAAGAAATCCTTGGCCTGCATGAGGGTAGAGGCGAAAACCCGGTCAAAGGCCAGGATGCTGACGCGCCGCAAGGGCGTGGAGGCTTGGTTAGACATAATTCAACTTTATTCTTATAGGGGAAAGTGGTCACCAGACGGCTGGATCGTCTTATTTTTTGTCGGATGTGTCCAGTGTCCTGTATCGGTAGCGGGGCTTAGTCTCTGAAGGCTTATTCCTTCTAAAAATAAAAGAAAGGTGCCGCATGATTCCCAGAACCTTGTTCAGCTCCGAGCACGAACTTTTCCGTGACAGCGTGCGAACCTTCCTTGAAAAAGAAGCAGTGCCGTTCCATGGGCAATGGGAAAAACAGGGCTACATCGACCGCAAACTGTGGAACAAGGCGGGGGAGGCGGGAATGCTTTGTTCGCACCTGCCGGAGGAGTACGGCGGTCTTGGGGCGGACTTTCTCTATAGCGCAGTAGTGATCGAGGAAGTAGGGCGTCTGGGCCTTACCGGCATTGGTTTTTCCCTGCACTCCGACATCGTTGCGCCCTACATCCTGCATTACGGCAGTGAAACGCTGAAACACAAATACCTGCCAAAGCTGGTGTCCGGCGAGATGGTCTCGGCCATTGCCATGACCGAGCCGGGTGCCGGTTCCGACCTGCAAGGGGTGAAGACCACGGCGGTGCTCGATGGCGATGAGTACGTGATTAACGGCTCGAAAACCTTCATTACCAACGGTTACCTGGCGGATCTGGTAATTGTCGTCGCCAAGACCGATCCGAAGGCCGGCGCGAAGGGCATCAGCCTGTTTCTGGTGGAGGCCGATACGCCAGGCTTCGACAAGGGCAAGCGCCTGGAGAAGGTCGGCATGAAAGCGCAGGACACCTCGGAGCTGTTCTTTCAGGACGTTCGTGTGCCCAAGGAAAACCTGCTGGGCCAGGCCGGGATGGGCTTCGCCTATCTGATGCAGGAGCTGCCCCAGGAGCGCCTTACCGTGGCGATTGGCGGGCTGGCTTCAGCCGAGGCCGGTTTGCAATGGACGCTGGATTACACCCGTGAGCGCAAGGCATTCGGCAAGTCGATCGCGGACTTTCAGAACACCCGATTCAAGTTGGCGGAGATGGCGACGGAGATTCAGATCGGTCGCGTCTTTGTCGATCGCTGCCTGGAGCTGCATCTGCAAGGCAAACTGGATGTGCCGACGGCGGCAATGGCCAAGTACTGGGGCACCGACCTGCAATGCAAGGTGCTCGACGAATGCGTGCAATTGCACGGCGGCTACGGGTTCATGTGGGAATACCCGATCGCCCGGGCGTGGGCGGATGCACGGGTGCAGCGGATTTATGCGGGTACTAACGAGATCATGAAGGAGATCATTGCGCGCTCTCTTTGATCTGCGGTGAATTGGCGGGCGCCATCGCGGGCAAGCCCGCTCCCACAAGGTCTGGCGGTGTTCAAGAAATATGTGAACGACACAGAACCTATGGGAGCGGGCTTGCCCGCGATAGGGTCTATGAATCAGTCAAGGAGCCGGATTCGGATGATCCTTGTGAATCGCCTCTATCCCTTCCAGCACTTCTTCCGACAGTTTCAGTTCGAAACTGGCGATGTTGCTGTCCAGTTGCTCAAGCGTGGTCGCACCAATGATGTTGCTGGTCACGAACGGCTGCTGCGTGACGAACGCCAATGCCATCTGCGCCGGGTCCAGGCCGTGCTCACGAGCCAGCGCCACATACCGGCTGCACGCCGCTTCCGATTGCGGGTTGAAATAGCGGCTGAAGCGGCTGTAGAGGCTCAGGCGACCTTTTGGCGGCCGTGCGCCGCCTTCGTATTTGCCCGACAGGAAACCGAACGCCAGCGGTGAGTAGGCAAGCAGGCCGCATTGCTCGCGGATGGCGATTTCCGCCAGGCCGACTTCAAAGCTGCGGTTGAGCAGGTTGTACGGGTTCTGGATCGACACGGCACGCGGCCAGCCACGGGCTTCGGCCAGGGCGAGGAAACGCATGGTGCCCCACGGTGTTTCGTTGGACAGGCCGATATGGCGAATCTTGCCGGCTCGCACCTGTTCGTCCAGGGCTTCGAGGGTGTCTTCCAGAGGCGTCAGGTTGGCTTCGGTCTGGTGCTTGTATCCCAGCTGTCCGAAAAAGTTGGTGCTGCGCTCCGGCCAGTGCAGTTGGTACAGGTCGATGTAGTCGGTTTGCAGGCGCTCGAGGCTGGCGTCGACGGCTGCGGTGATGTGCTGGCGATTGTGCCGCAGGTTCTTGTCGCGGATGTAGTCGATGGTATTGCCGGGGCCGGCGATCTTGCTGGCCAGGATCCAGTCGGCGCGGTCACCGCGGTTTTTGAAGTAATTGCCGATGTAGCGCTCGGTAGTGGCGTAGGTTTCGGCCTTGGGCGGCACCGGATACATTTCGGCGGTGTCGATGAAGTTGATCCCGGCGCTCTTGGCCCGGTCAATCTGGGCGAAGGCGTCTGCCTCGCTGTTTTGCTCGCCCCAGGTCATGGTGCCGAGGCAGAGGGCGCTCACGTTCAGATTGGTTCGGCCTAGCTGGCGATAGTCCATCGGGTGCTCCTTGGGCAAAACAATCATAAAAGCAGGTTGAATTATTTTTCGCAATCTGCATAATTGCGCACCTCTTTCTGCAGTGGAAGTGATGCGCCGCCGCCGAAGAATCTTGCCGTTGAACGGACGCGCCGACCCGAGCCCCCGAAAGCGTCTGTATCCGGCTGCCTTTGACTTGTCAAAGTACGCACTATTCAGTAAGATCCGCCGTCTAATTTACAGGGCGGCCCCTGAGGCTATAAAGAATGAAAACTTTTACTGCTAAACCGGAAACAGTAAAGCGCGACTGGTTTGTCGTCGACGCTGCTGGTCAGACCCTGGGTCGTCTGGCCACCGAAATCGCGAGCCGTCTGCGTGGCAAGCACAAGCCTGAGTACACTCCTCACGTTGACACCGGCGACTACATCGTCGTAATCAACGCTGAGCAGATCCGTGTTACCGGTGCTAAAACCACTGACAAAATGTACTACTCCCACTCTGGTTTCCCGGGCGGTATCAAGTCGATCAACTTTGAAAAGCTGATCGCCAAGGCCCCTGAGCGCGTGATCGAGACCGCGGTTAAAGGCATGCTGCCTAAAAACCCACTGGGTCGCGACATGTACCGTAAGCTGAAAGTCTATGCGGGCGCTGCACACCCACATACTGCTCAGCAGCCCCAAGAACTGAAGTTTTAACGGAATAGTACATTATGTCGGCGACTCAAAATTACGGCACTGGCCGTCGCAAGACCGCAACCGCACGCGTTTTCCTGCGTCCGGGTACTGGTAACATCTCCATCAACAACCGTTCGCTGGATAATTTCTTCGGCCGCGAAACTGCCCGCATGGTAGTTCGTCAGCCGCTGGAATTGACTGAGACTGTCGAGAAGTTCGACATCTACGTCACCGTGATCGGCGGTGGTGTAAGTGGTCAAGCTGGCGCAATCCGCCACGGCATCACTCGCGCTCTGATGGACTACGACGAGACTCTGCGCAGCGCCCTGCGTAAAGCCGGCTTCGTAACCCGCGATGCTCGTGAAGTTGAACGTAAGAAAGTCGGTCTGCGTAAAGCGCGTAAGCGTCCGCAGTACTCGAAGCGTTAATTCGCTTCCACGTTCAAAAAAGAACGCCCAGTATCCTCACGGAGCTGGGCGTTTTTTTATGCGTGCGATTTATTGAAGATTTGCGCTGTGACAACTTGCCACATCCGCAGACGCCCTATACTACAAGGCTTGGGGGTGATGGCCTCCGGTAATTACCTTGTCAGAATTGGGGCTTTTCATTACCATTCGGCAAAATTTTTATAAGTACATAGATTTACTTAGTAGATGCCTGATTTAACAGGCCACAAAGCTGATGGGAGAGGACTGAATGAGCAATGACGGCGTGAATGCAGGCCGGCGTCGCTTCTTGGTAGCAGCCACATCCGTGGTGGGTGCTGCAGGAGCGGTGGGGGCTGCGGTCCCGTTCGTGGGGTCATGGTTTCCCAGTGCCAAGGCGAAAGCCGCAGGTGCACCGGTGAAAGTGAATGTCAGCAAAATCGAGCCAGGCCAGCAGATGATTGCTGAGTGGCGCGGTCAGCCGGTGTTCATCGTCCGCCGTACACAGGAAATCCTGGGGAATCTGAAAAAGATCGAGGGCCAGCTTTCTGACCCGACCTCCAAGAACTCGACACAACCGACTTACGTTGATCCGGAAACCCGTTCGATCAAACCTGAGGTTCTGCTGCTGATCGGTATCTGCACGCACCTGGGTTGCTCGCCGACATTCCGTCCCGAAGTGGCACCTGCCGATCTGGGCAAGGACTGGGTAGGCGGATATTTCTGCCCTTGCCACGGTTCCCACTACGATCTGGCTGGTCGCGTCTACAAGTCGCAACCTGCGCCTTTGAACCTGCCAGTTCCCCCGCATTCCTATGAGACCGATGACATCATTGTCGTTGGCGTCGATACGGAGAAAGCGTGATGAGCAAATTCATGGATTGGGTTGATGCGCGCTTTCCCGCCACAAAAATGTGGGAAGACCATCTCAGCAAGTATTACGCTCCGAAGAACTTCAACTTCTTCTACTTCTTTGGCTCCCTGGCGCTGCTCGTTCTGGTCAACCAGATCGTTACCGGTGTCTGGCTGACCATGAGCTATACCCCTTCGGCGGAAGACGCCTTTGCTTCCGTCGAATACATCATGCGCGACGTCGAGTACGGCTCGATCCTGCGTCTGCTGCACTCCACTGGCGCTTCGGCGTTCTTCATCGTGGTCTATCTGCACATGTTCCGTGGCTTGCTCTACGGTTCGTACCAGAAGCCGCGTGAGCTGGTGTGGGTCTTCGGCATGCTGATCTACCTGGCATTGATGGCTGAGGCCTTCATGGGTTACCTGCTGCCGTGGGGTCAGATGTCTTACTGGGGCGCCCAGGTAATCATTTCGCTGTTCGGTGCGATTCCGGTCATCGGCGACGACCTGACCCAGTGGATCCGTGGTGACTACCTGATTTCCGGGATTACCCTCAACCGCTTCTTCGCCTTGCACGTCGTGGCTTTGCCTATCGTCATTCTTGGCCTGGTAGTGCTGCACGTTCTGGCACTGCACGAAGTCGGTTCGAACAACCCGGACGGTGTTGACATCAAGAAATACAAAGACGAAAACGGCGTACCGCTGGACGGCATTGCCTTCCACCCGTACTACACCGTGAAAGATATCGTCGGCGTGGTGGTGTTCCTGTTCATCTTCTGCTCGATCGTGTTCTTCTTCCCTGAAATGGGCGGTTACTTCCTCGAGAAGCCGAACTTTGAAGTGGCGAACGCCTTCAAGACCCCAGAGCACATCGCTCCGGTCTGGTACTTCACTCCGTTCTACGCGATTCTGCGGGCGGTTCCGGACAAGCTCCTGGGCGTTATCGCCATGGGTGCCGCGATTGCCGTGCTGTTCGTCCTGCCATGGCTTGACCGTAGCCCGGTAAAATCCATGCGCTACAAAGGCTGGATGAGCAAGATCTGGCTCTGGGTGTTCTGCATTTCGTTCGTGATTCTGGGTGTACTGGGCGTGCTCGCTCCGACCCCGGGCCGTACGTTGCTGTCGCAGGTATGTACCTTCCTGTACTTCGCCTACTTCATTCTGATGCCGTTCTACACCAGGCTCGAGAAGACCAAACCGGTTCCGGAAAGGGTGACTGGCTGATGAAAAAACTATTTGCTGTTTTGATGCTTGCTGTGTTGCCAGTGTTCGCTTTCGCAGCTGAACACGGTGGCCCGGAGCTGGAAAAAGTCGACATCGACGTTTCCGATAAAGCGGCCATGCAGGATGGTGCACGTACGTTCGCCAACTACTGCATGGGTTGTCACAGTGCCAAGTTCCAGCGGTATGAGCGTGTTGCCGATGACCTGGGCATTCCCCACGAGTTGATGCTGGAGAAGCTGGTTTTCACTGACGCCAAGATTGGCGATCACATGAACATCGGCATGCAACCGGCGGACGCCAAGGCCTGGTTTGGCGCGGCGCCTCCGGACCTGACCCTGGTTGCCCGGGTTCGCGGTACCGACTGGCTCTACGGCTACCTGAAGTCGTTCTACGAAGATCCGTCGCGCCCTTGGGGTGTGAACAACAAGGTCTTCCCGAACGTGGGTATGCCTAACGTCCTGGTCGGCCTGCAAGGTCGTCAGGTAGTCGGTTGCAAACAGGTTCAGATCGTCGAAGACGGCAAGAAGCAATATGATCCGTTGACGGGCACGCCGCTGACTCATGAAGCGTGCGATCAACTGACCATCGTGCCGAAAAGCGGTGCTCTGACCGAAGAGCAGTTCGATGAGAAGGTCAAGAATCTGGTAACCTTCCTGGCTTACTCGGCTAACCCGGTTAAGCTGCAACATCAGCGCATTGGTACATACGTTTTGCTGTACCTGGCGTTCTTCTTCGTATTTGCCTACTTGCTCAAGCGTGAATACTGGAAAGACGTGCACTGATAAAGCTTCAAGCTATTGCTGTTAATCGCGCGCGCCCAAGGGCGCCTCTGAAAGTGTAGCGAGCCTGGTGATCCAGCCGCTACGAGAGGCGCCCTCTGGGCGCGCTCGTTTTTCCGTATCCGATAATTTCTACAAGCGAGGAGGATCGCCATGGGCGTGACCAATCGGTTGGCCTGTTACTCCGACCCCGCCGACCACTATTCCCACCGAGTGCGCATCGTACTGGCAGAGAAGGGTGTCAGCGCCGAGATCATTTACGTGGAAGCTGGACGCCAGCCACCTAAACTGATTGAAGTGAACCCTTACGGCAGCTTGCCCACCCTGGTCGATCGTGACCTGGCGTTGTGGGAGTCGACCGTGGTGATGGAATATCTGGATGAGCGTTACCCGCACCCGCCGCTACTGCCGGTTTATCCCGTGGCGCGTGCCAACAGCCGTCTGCTGATTCATCGAATCCAGCGTGACTGGTGTGGTCTGGTGGATCTGATCCTGGATTCGCGGACCAAGGAAGCGGCCCGTGCCGTGGCTCGTAAAGAGCTGCGCGAAAGCCTGACTGGCGTGTCGCCATTGTTCGCCGACAAGCCGTTTTTCCTCAGTGAGGAACAAAGTCTGGTGGATTGCTGCCTATTACCCATACTCTGGCGCTTGCCGATTTTGGGTATTGAACTGCCGCGGCCTGCCAAGCCGCTGCTTGATTACATGGAGCGCTCGTTTGCGCGTGAGGCTTTCCAGGCGAGTCTGTCTGGTGTCGAACGCGATATGCGCTAAGGCTTAAGGAGCCGTTATGAACTCCAGTCGTCCTTATCTGGTCCGCGCGCTCTATGAGTGGATTGTAGATAACGATTGCACCCCGCACATGCTGGTCAATTCCGAGTATCCGTCGGTGCAGGTGCCCCAGGGTTTTGCCAGTGACGGGCAGATTGTCCTGAACGTGTCGCCACAGGCCGTGCGTCATTTGCACATGGATAACGAGGCGGTCAGCTTCGAGGGGCGCTTTGGTGGCGTGCCGCACACCCTGTACGTGCCTATCGCATCGATCCTTGGCATTTACGCCCGGGAGAATGGCCAGGGCATGGTGTTTGATCTGGAATCGTCTGTAGATGACGAGGAAGAGATCGAGCCCGATGATGATATCCCGCCACCGGACAGTGAGCCGCCGCGTCCAAGCGGAAGGCCCAGCTTGAAGGTTGTGAAGTAATAAAAAAGGCGATCCGGATGGATCGCCTTTTTTATTACTGTAGGAGCCGGCTTGCTGGCGAAGGCGTCGGATCAGTCAATATCAATGTCGCCTGATACACCGCCATCGCCAGCAAGCTGGCTCCTAAAAGCTCGCCCGATCAACATTTATCAATCGATGTACTCAAACAGCTTCACAATCTTCTGCACGCCGGAAACGCCCTGTACCAGGTTGGTCGCCTGTGCGGCTTCCTGTTTGGTCAGCAGGCCCAGCATGTAGACGATGCCGTTTTCAGTGATGACTTTGATGCGCGAGCCGGGAATGTTCGCATCGGCGAGCATCTGCGCCTTGATCTTGGTGGTCAGCCAGGCGTCATTCTGGCGTGCCAGCAACGAAGAGGGGGCAATGACTTGCAGCTCGTTATGGACCTTCTTCACGCGCTGGACGGCGGCGGCGGCTTGTTCGGCCTTGGCCTTGAGGTCTGCGCGCGGCGTTTGCCCGGCGAGCAGCACCACCCCGTTGAAGCTGGAGACGACAATGTGCGAGTCCTTGTCCAGGCCAGGGTCGGCCTTGGCAATGTTCACGCCGACCTTGGTGTCGATCAGGGAGTCGTCGATCTTGCTGCCGAGTGTACGAGTGCCACGGTCATCATCAATCGGTGCTTCGCGGCTGGCATTCACCACCGAGGTGCAGCCGCTGATGCCTAGGCACAGGGTCAGGGCCAGTAGGCCAAGGCGATTAGGGGTCATTCTTCACTCCCGAACAATTGGCTGTCGATCAAATCACAAAGACAGTGGATCGCCAGCAGGTGGACTTCCTGGATACGTGCGGTGACGTTGGCCGGTACGCGAATCTCGACGTCTTCGGGCAGCAACAGGGACGCCATGCCGCCGCCGTCACGACCGGTCATTGCTACGACAATCATTTCGCGATCATGTGCGGCCTGGATCGCTTGAATTATGTTGGCCGAGTTGCCGCTGGTGGAAATGGCCAGCAATACATCGCCCGGCTGGCCGAGTGCGCGAATCTGCTTGGAGAAGATTTCGTTGTAACTGTAATCGTTGGCGATCGAGGTGATCGTCGAACTGTCGGTGGTCAGGGCAATGGCTGGCAGGCTCGGGCGCTCGCGCTCAAAGCGATTGAGCAGCTCGGAAGAAAAATGCTGGGCGTCGCCGGCGGAGCCGCCGTTGCCGCAGGAAAGCATTTTGCCTTCGTTGAGCAGGGCGTTGACCATGACCTGGCTGGCTTGCTCGATGTGCGGTGCAAGTACTTCCATCGCCTGTTGCTTGGTGTCGATACTGGCCTGGAAAAGCTGGCGAATTCGGGATTGCATGTCCATCTGTGTGACCTTAATTAGCGCGGCTACCTGGCACATGAATGTGCAGCCCGCAAAGCAAAGAGCAAAAGTGTTGGGTGGTGGCGTTCGGTTCGGTCTGCAAGCGTTCAGCCGTCGAAGGCATTCTGCAGCCAGTTCAGCTGATCGAGGTTGCTATCGATGGCGACCACGTCGAAGCGGCAAGGGGAATTGGCCCAACGCGATTCGCGCTGAAGAAAATACTGCGCGGCAAAAATCAGTTTCTGCCGTTTGCGCCCATCGATGCTATCGAGCGCGCCACCCCATTGAGTGTTTTTTCTGTAACGGACCTCAACGAATACTACTGTATCGCCATCTAGCATGACCAGATCAAGCTCGCCGCGTTTACACAGCCAGTTCTGCGCCACCAGGCGCAGACCTTGTTGTTGCAGATGCTCGAGCGCGTGGCGCTCGGCATCTTTACCGCTTTGCTGGCGTGACCTGTCGGGCATCAGCGAGGCGTGTCCGGCAGGCGTTGAACCTGGCCGTTGACGAACTCGGCCCAGGGCAGTTGACGCACCACGCGCTGGCTCTGGGTCATGCCCAGACTACCCGACTGACCTTCGATGCGGCTGTCTGGCAGGGCCTTGAGTTGCCCCAGTCGCGGCGCCAGGCGATAGGCGTCGACGCCCATGGCGTACAGGCGGCCCAGGCTGCCGGCGGCTTGTGGCCATTGGGCTGCGACCTGGCGACGCAGTGGGTCATTGGCGTCCAGCAACCAAGGCGTTTCGCAAAAGCGAATGCCGTTCATGTCGTTGTACTGGTTCACGTCACCACTGGCGCTGAATACGTGGGAGGTGGCGTAGACCGGAACGTCGCCAGCGTATTGGAAGTTAAGGGTCGGTTTGATCTGCTGCGCCTGTTGCGGAGTGGCGGCCAGGAAGATGAATTCAATGTCCTGGCGGCGCGACGGCTGGGCGGCAACCTGGGAGCCAACGGTGCTTTGCAGGCTCTTGGCGCGGCCTTCGCTCTGGCGCAGCTGAAACATGTCGGCAATCTGCTGGGCCAGCTGCACTGGCTGGTCGACGCGTTCGGTGGCGACGATGGTGCCACCGTTGGCTTGCCAGTCCTGGCTGAACGCCTTCAGGACGCGGTCGCCCCATTCGCCTTTCGGCACCATGATGGCAGCGCGATGCAAGCCATCGGCACGGGCGCGGCGAGATACTTCGCGAGCTTCGTCTTCAGCCGCCAGGCCAAACTGGAATAGCTGTGCCGGGCCTTGCTCGCCTTCGCTGTAGTTCAGCGCCAGCGTGGTGATCGGCAGTTGCGGGCGAGTGCTGAGCTGTTTGACCAGCGGCTTTTCCAGCGGCCCGACGACCAGTTGCACGCCATCGGCCTGGGCCTTGCGATAGAACTCATCCATGGAGGTCAGGCGCGAGCTGTCGTAGAACTCGATGGCTGGCGGATTCTGCCCGGCTTGTTGCGCCTGGTAGTGAGCAGCCATGAAGCCGTCACGCAGCGCTTTGCCGACATTGGCCAACTGACCGTCCTGCGGCAGGAGCAAGGCGATCTTGCTCAGGGGCTGGCTGGCCAGCTCCTTGAGTTTGGTCAATGGCAGTGGCAGCTGAATGGCGGCCGGGTGTTTCGGGTTCTGTGCACGCCAGTTATCAATGGCGGCTTGCTGTTGTTCCAGGGTTCCGGCGCTTTTCACCGCCAGTGCCAAGGCCATCCAGCCGCCGAGGTCGTCGGTGGTGGTGGGCTGCAATTGATCGGTCGGCAGCGAGGCGATCAAGGTCCAGATGGCTTCGTGGTTTTTGCTGGCCGCTTCACCGCTGAGCATCGGCGCGATAAAGATGCGTTCACGGGCCGCGGCCAGGGTTTGGCCATCGGCTTCAAGGGCGCGGGCGCGAACGGTGCCGGTGCGAACCTGTTGGTCCTCGGGCAGTTCGCCAAGACGCTGCAGGCTCGGGTGGCTCAAGGCGGTCAGTGCTGCCTTGGGCTGATTGCGGGTCATGGCCAGTTCGGCCGCCAGGGTGCTGGCGAAGACCTGCGGGCCTGGCTTGAGCTGTTCGACCGGCACTTGTTGCAGGATTTGCGCGGATTGGCCGGCATTACCCTGGCGGTAAGCCAGGTCTGCCGCGCTCAGGCGCAACAGGGCCGCATCTTCCGGCGATTTGCTCTGAGCGGCTTTGGCAAGCAGTTGCTCGATAGACGCATCCGGGGTCCGTGGAAGTTCGCCAAGGCTGGAGGAGGGCGAGCTGGCGCAAGCCGCCAGCAAGGCAGCGAGGCAGAGGGCAGATAACAGCCGCAGGCAAGCGATCATGTAAGCGTTCCTGATACTCGATCAAATTAGCGTGGAATTGTACCCAAGCACTGGCCGGGGCGCGATGTTACTGGCGTGAATCGATCAATTTAGCTCAAGCAAATATTGCGCAAGTGCACAAAACGTCGTTAAAACAGCGGATAGCGGCACGCATTGCAAGCGTCGCTACGCGGTACAATGTGGCTTTTTACCGAACATGAGGTATGCGTTTTGACTGCTCCAGGTGCTTTGAATTCCGCTGCTGGCTCGCTTTATGTGGTGGCGACGCCCATCGGCAACCTGGATGACATCAGTGCGCGTGCGCTGAAAATCCTGCGCGAAGTGGCGTTGATCGCCGCAGAAGATACCCGTCATTCCCAGCGACTGATGCAGCATTTCGGTATTTCCACCCCGCTGGCGGCCTGCCACGAGCACAACGAACGCGATGAAGGTAGTCGTTTTATTACCCGTCTGCTCGCTGGCGACAATGTGGCATTGATTTCCGATGCCGGCACACCACTGATTTCCGATCCGGGTTATCACCTGGTGCGTCAGGCGCGGGCTGCGGGCATCAATGTGGTGCCGGTTCCTGGTGCCTGCGCATTGATCGCGGCTTTGTCGGCAGCGGGTTTGCCGTCTGACCGATTCATTTTCGAAGGCTTCCTGCCGGCCAAGGCGGTGGGGCGCAGGGCGCGTCTGGAGCTGGTAAAGGAAGAGCCGCGCACGCTGATTTTTTATGAGGCCCCGCACCGCATCCTGGAATGCCTGCAGGACATGGAGCTGGTTTTTGGTCCGCAGCGGCAGGCATTGCTGGCGCGGGAATTGACTAAAACCTTTGAAACACTCAAGGGCTTGCCGCTGGCTGAGCTGCGTGAGTTCGTGGAGTCCGACAGCAATCAGCAGCGCGGCGAGTGTGTGGTGCTGGTGGCGGGCTGGTCTGCCCCGGAATCGGAAGAAGCCGTCAGCAGTGAGGCGATGCGCGTCCTCAACCTGTTGCTCGAAGAAATGCCCCTCAAGCGTGCGGCGGCTTTGGCGGCGCAAATAACCGGCGAGCGCAAGAATGTCCTGTATCAGATTGCCCTCGATAAGCAGAAGGCTGAGTAAAACCCGACGTGCAGGCGTGCTCAAGGGCGTTTAGCGCTTGTTCTTCGGCCTCTGTGCCGTTAACCTTCGCGGCGGAGAGTCGATCGGACAGTCGCTGCCCTCTATGAAAATTAGGGGGGGGAGGAAAGTCCGGGCTCCATAGGGCGAAGTGCCAGGTAATGCCTGGGAGGCGTGAGCCTACGGAAAGTGCCACAGAAAATAACCGCCTAAGCGCTTCGGCGCCGGTAAGGGTGAAAAGGTGCGGTAAGAGCGCACCGCACGTCTGGCAACAGTTCGTGGCTAGGTAAACCCCACTTGGAGCAAGACCAAATAGGGTCCCAAGGCGTGGCCCGCGCTGGGACCGGGTAGGTTGCTAAAGATGTCCAGTGATGGCCATCGTAGACGAATGACTGTTCAAGACAGAACCCGGCTTACAGATCGACTCTCCACCTTTTTTCTTTCCTCTGCTTAAATCATTAGGCAGGGTGTGGTGATGGCACTTTAGTCAGCACCGGCGACACTCGCGGTAGCTCGTTTCTCCCTCTTTTCAGAATCATAGGCAGGAGGGTTCGTGATACCGATTAGCTTGTGCAGGTAAAACCTCCAGGCGACTCCGTTTCCCCCCGTTTCAGAATCGTCGGCAGAGCACTTTCGTAATACCGAAAAAATCTTACTCTTAATAAATTACTTTAACTTCCGAACGCAGCCCCCTGTGCTGATTCAAGTTATCGGGCGGTTTCATCCGCCAGATTCTCGTTACCCCTCCTTTTATGCTCCTAAATCTCAGTTCTGTAAGGGTTTTCCTTTACCGCGCGCCTTGACGGTGTGGTGGGCGCATTCCTATAGTGTGCGCAAGTGGCGGAAAGTGGCATGAAGTGGGTTTTTTGAACTCAAAACGCTAGAATTTGGAGAAACGCTGACGTGTTTCGCGGAGCCAACGCTATCAGTCTCGATGCAAAGGGCCGTCTCGCCATGCCGAGCCGGTACCGTGACGAGCTCGTTTCGCGTAGTTCCGGTCAGCTGATCGTCACCATTGATGCCGTTGATCAATGTCTGTGCGTTTACCCGCTCGATGAGTGGGAAATCATTGAAACCAAACTGCGCGCACTGCCTTCGCTTCGCGAAGAGAACCGCCGCCTGCAACGTTTATTGATCGGTAATGCCGTCGACCTCGAACTCGATGGCAGCGGTCGTTTTCTGGTTCCGCCGCGTCTTCGTGAATATGCCAAGTTGGATAAGCGCGTGATGTTGGTGGGGCAACTGAACAAGTTCCAGTTATGGGACGAGGATGCCTGGGATGCGGTTTCTGCCGATGACCTGGCTGCCATTCAACAACCGGGCGCGATGCCTGATGAACTGCGTGATTTGATCCTGTGACTATTGATAGCGGCTTTAACCACATCACCGTACTGCTTGACGAAGCCGTCGAGGCTCTCGCTGTACGCCCTGATGGCTGCTATCTGGACGGCACGTTCGGGCGTGGCGGACACAGCCGGCTGATCCTGAGCCAGCTTGGCCCTGATGGTCGGTTGCTCGGATTCGACAAGGATCCACAAGCGATTGCCACCGGGCAGACGCTAGCGGCCGAAGACGGCCGCTTTGTCGTTGTGCAGCGCAGCTTTGCCGAGCTCGGTGCGGAAGTCGCCGAGCGCGGCATGAACGGCAAGGTCAGCGGTGTCCTGCTTGACCTGGGTGTGTCTTCGCCGCAGCTCGACGACCCGGAGCGCGGTTTCAGTTTCCTCAACGATGGCCCGCTGGACATGCGCATGGACCCGTCCCGCGGGATCAGCGCCGCCGAATTCGTCAACACCGCACCGGTGGAAGAAATCGCCCGGGTGTTCAAGGAATACGGCGAAGAGCGGTTCTCCGGTCGCATGGCCCGTGCCGTGGCCGAGCGTCGCGACATCAAGCCGTTCGAGCGAACGGCCGATCTCGCCGAAGTTTTGAAGGTTGCCAACCCGGCGTGGGAAAAGGGCAAGAACCCGGCAACCCGCGCATTCCAGGGGTTGCGCATTCACGTCAACAACGAGCTGGGCGATCTGGAAGCGGGCCTCGAAGCCGCGCTGGAATGCCTGGAAGTCGGCGGCCGCCTGGTCGTCATCAGCTTCCATTCGCTGGAAGATCGCATCGTCAAACTGTTCATGCGCAAGCTGGTGAAAGGCGAAGCCGACAACCTGCCGCGCAACCTGCCGGTTCGGCATGTAGCTTTCGAACCGAAAGTCAAAGTCCATGGCAAAGCGCAGACGGCCTCCGACGCCGAACTCAAAGCCAACCCACGATCCCGTAGCGCTGTCATGCGTGTGGCGGAGAAACTGCGGTGAGCAAGCTTTTCGCCAAGCCACTGCCCGGCGGAAGCTTTTTCATGCTGCTGTTGTTTGTCGGCGTGCTCGTGTCGGCGATCGGCGTGTCTTACAGCGCACACTGGAATCGCCAGCTGCTCAATACGCTGTACGGCGAATTGAGCGTGCGGGACAAGGCGCAGGCCGAGTGGGGCCGGCTGATTCTTGAACAGAGCACCTGGACGGCCCACAGCCGTATTGAAGTGTTGGCCACCGAACAACTGAAAATGCGCATTCCGGGCGCCGCCGAAGTGCAGATGGTGGCGCCATGATGAAACTCGAAGGGGCACTCTTTCCCTGGCGGTTCCGCGTGGTGTTGGGCTTGCTCGGCATCATGGTGGTGGCGATTGCCTGGCGCATCATCGACCTGCAGGTGGTCGACCGTGACTTCCTCAAGGGCCAGGGCGATGCGCGCAGCCTTCGTCATATTCCGATTCCGGCGCACCGTGGTCTGATCACCGACCGCAACGGTGAGCCCCTGGCCGTCAGTACCCCGGTCACCACGCTGTGGGCCAATGCCAAGGAAATGCAGCTGGAGAAAGGCAAGTGGCCGGCGCTGGCCGCTGCGCTGGGCCAAGACCCGAAAGCCCTGACCGAGCGCCTCGAAGCCCAGGCGAACAAGGAGTTCATCTATCTGGTGCGCGGGCTGACACCTGAGCAGGGTCAGGCCGTGCTCGATCTGAAAGTGCCAGGTGTCTACGGCATTGAAGAATTCCGGCGTTTTTACCCGGCCGGTGAGGTCACCGCCCATATGGTCGGTTTTACCGATATCGACGATCACGGGCGCGAAGGTATCGAACTGGCCTATGACGAATGGCTGGCCGGCGTCCCCGGCAAGCGTCAGGTGATCAAGGACCGGCGTGGCCGGCTGATCAAGGATGTCCAGGTCACCAAAAACGCCAAGGCCGGCAAGCCCTTGGCGTTGTCCATTGACCTGCGCCTGCAATACCTGGCCAACCGCGAACTGCGCAACGCGATCATCGAGAACGGTGCCAAGGCCGGCAGCCTGGTGATCATGGACGTCAAGACCGGCGAGATTCTCGCCATGGTCAACCAGCCGACCTTCAACCCGAACAACCGTCGCAACCTGCAACCGGCGATGATGCGTAACCGCGCAATGATCGACGTATTCGAACCGGGTTCGACCATGAAGGCGATCTCCATGAGCGCCGCGATTGAAAGCGGTCGCTGGAAACCGACCGACACTGTCGAGGTGTATCCGGGCTCCCTGCAGATTGGCAAGTACACCATCAAGGACGTATCCAAGACCGAAGGCCCGGTGCTCGACCTGACGGGCATCCTGATCAACTCCAGTAACGTCGGCATGAGCAAGATCGCGTTCGATATCGGTGGCGAGACGATTTTCCGTCTCGCACAGAAAGTCGGCCTCGGCCAGGACACCGGCCTCGGTTTCCCGGGCGAGCGTGTCGGCAACCTGCCGAACTACCGCGAATGGCGCAAGGCTGAGACAGCGACGCTGTCCTATGGCTACGGTGTTTCCGTGACTGCCATCCAGTTGGTCCACGCCTTCTCGGCCCTGGCCAACAACGGTCGCCTCGCGCCACTGACCCTGATCAAGACCGACAAGGCGCCGCAAACCACCCAGGTACTGCCTGAAACGGTTGCGAAAACCATGCAAACCATGCTGCAACAAGTGATCGAGGCCCCGCGCGGTGTGTTCCGCGCGCAGGTGCCGGCGTATCACGTGGGCGGCAAGTCGGGTACTGCGCGCAAGACCTCGGTCGGCACCAAAGGCTACGCCGTGAATTCCTACCGCTCGCTATTTGCCGGTTTCGGCCCGATGAGCGATCCGCGTTACGCCATCGTGGTCGTTATCGACGAGCCGAGCAAGGCCGGTTACTTCGGCGGCCTGGTATCCGCGCCGGTGTTCAGTCGGGTGATGTCGGGCACCTTGCGCCTGATGAACGTTACCCCGGATAACCTGCCACCTACTCAACAAGCGAACGCAACACCGGTCGTTCCGCTGAAAGCCAATGGAGGGCGCGGCTGATGTCTCTGAGCCTGAACAAGATATTCCCTCACGCCGGCCACGATCTGCTGATTCGCGAGCTCGCACTCGACAGCCGCAAGGTGCGCGCGGGTGATCTGTTCCTCGCCGTACCGGGGGGCAAATTCGATGGCCGCGCGCACATTGACGACGCCTTGCAGCGTGGTGCCGCAGCCGTGGCCTATGAAGTTGAAGGCGCCACGGTATTACCGATCACTGATATACCGCTGATCCCGGTCAAAGGCCTGGCCGCGCAACTGTCGGACATCGCCGGGCGTTTTTATGGCGAGCCAAGTCATCATCTGAATATGGTCGGCGTGACCGGCACCAACGGTAAAACCAGCGTGACCCAACTGGTGGCCCAGGCACTTGACCTGCTCGGCCAGCATTGTGGTCTGGTTGGTACCCTCGGCTGCGGTTTCTACGGTGCGCTGGAAAGCGGCCTGCATACCACGCCGAACCCGATTGCCGTGCAGGCGACGTTGGGCGATCTGAAAAAGGCCGGCGCCAAGGCCGTGGCGATGGAGGTTTCTTCCCATGGTCTGGACCAGGGCCGTGTGACGGCATTGGCGTTCGATGTGGCGGTGATGACCAACCTGTCCCGTGACCATCTGGACTACCACGGAACCATGCAGGCCTACGGCGAAGCCAAGGCCAAGCTGTTTGCCTGGAATGATCTGAAATGCCGGGTGGTCAACCTCGATGATGATTTCGGTCGGCAGTTGGCCGCCGACAAGCGCGAGTCGCGTCTGATCACCTACAGCCTGGAAGACTCCGGCGCCTACCTGTATTGCCGTGAAGCGCAGTTCGACGATGAAGGTGTGCGCGCCACACTGGTGACGCCCCAAGGCGAACACCACCTGCGCAGTACCTTGCTCGGTCGCTTCAACCTGAGCAACGTACTGGCGGCTGTCGGTGCCTTGCTGGGCCTGGATTACGCGCTGGACGAAATCCTCAAGGTGCTGCCGAAACTCGAAGGCCCGGCCGGTCGCATGCAGCGTTTGGGTGGCGGTTCGCAACCTTTGGTGGTGGTCGACTACGCCCACACCCCGGATGCGCTGGAAAAAGTATTGCTGGCCCTGCGTCCCCACGCCAAGGGCCGTTTGCTGTGCCTGTTCGGCTGCGGCGGTGATCGCGATCGCGGCAAGCGCCCATTGATGGCTGAGGTGGTCGAGCGTCTGGCCGATGGCGTGCTGGTTACCGATGACAATCCGCGCACTGAAGACCCTGCAGTGATTTTCGACGACATCCGCGCCGGTTTCACCGCTGTGGATAAAGTGACCTTCGTTGCTGGACGCGGCCAGGCCATTGCCCAGCTTATCGCCGGCGCTTCGGCGGATGACGTGATTGTCCTGGCCGGTAAAGGTCATGAGGACTATCAGGAAATCAACGGTGAGCGCCATGCCTTCTCCGATCTGGTCGAGGCCGATCATGCCTTGACCGCGTGGGAGGTGGCCCATGCTTAAGGCCTTGAAGCTGAGCGAACTGACCGGGGCGCTGAATGCTCGTTTGCTGTCCGCCGATGCCGTTTTCGACGGCGTCAGCATCGACAGCCGCGCGATCCAGCCCGGTCAGCTGTTTATTGCCTTGAGTGGTCCGCGTTTCGACGGCCATGACTATCTGAATGAAGTCGCAGCCAAAGGCGCCGTGGCGGCGCTGGTCGAGCGTGAAGTCGCCAACAGTGCGCTGCCGCAATTGCTGGTGAGCGATACCCGCCAGGCCTTGGGCCAGTTGGGCGCGCTGAATCGCGCTGCCTACACCCAGCCAGTTGCGGCTGTCACCGGTTCCAGCGGCAAGACCACGGTCAAGGAGATGCTTGCGAGCATCCTGCGTACCCGTGGCCCAGTGCTGGCGACCCGCGGCAACCTGAACAACGACCTCGGCGTGCCGTTGACCCTGCTCGAACTGGCGCCGGAACACACCGCCGCCGTGATCGAACTCGGTGCTTCACGCCTGGGTGAAATTGCCTACACCGTCGGCATGACCAAACCGCATGTGGCGATCCTCAACAATGCCGGGACCGCCCACGTGGGTGAGTTCGGCGGGCCGGACAAGATCGTCGAGGCCAAAGGCGAGATTATCGAAGGGCTGGGCGCTGATGGCGTCGCCGTTCTCAATCTTGATGACAAGGCGTTCGGCATCTGGAAGGCCCGTGCTGCCGGTCGCAAAGTGCTGACGTTTGCGCTGAGCAACCTCAGCGCCGATTTCTACGCCAGCGACCTGGACCATGACGTCCGGGGTTGCCCGGCCTTCAATCTGCACAGCCCTGAAGGCGTGGAGCGCGTTCAACTGAACCTGCTCGGTACCCATAACGTCGCCAATGCCATGGCCGCCGCCGCTGCCGCGCACGCCCTGGGCGTGTCGCTGTCCGGCATCGCCGCCGGTCTTGGCGCGGTGCAGCCGGTCAAGGGGCGTACCGTTGCGCAACTGGCCAGCAATGGCATGCGCGTCATCGATGATACTTACAACGCAAACCCCACCTCCATGTGCGCAGCCGTTGATATACTGGCCGGCTTTTCCGGCCGCACCGTTCTGGTGCTCGGAGATATCGGCGAGTTGGGCGACTGGGCGGAGCAGGGCCACCGTGACGTGGGCGAATACGCCCGTGGCAAGGTTGATGCGCTCTATGCCGTTGGGCCAATGATGGCTCACGCCGTGAACGCTTTCGGTCCACAAGCCTTTCACTTCAGCACCCAGGCCGAGTTGATCAAGGCCCTGGGCGCTGAACAAGACACAAACACCACCATTTTGATCAAGGGTTCGCGCAGCGCTGCGATGGAAAACATCGTTGCCGCTTTGTGCGGGTCCAGTCCGGAGAAACATTAATGCTGCTGCTGCTAGCGGAGTATCTGCAACAGTTCTACAAAGGCTTCGCGGTCTTCCAGTACCTGACCCTGCGCGGGATTCTCGGTGTGCTGACCGCGCTGGTTTTGTCGCTGTGCTATGGCCCGTGGATGATCCGCACTTTGCAGAACCGTCAGATTGGTCAATCGGTTCGCAACGATGGCCCGCAGTCGCACCTGTCCAAGTCGGGTACGCCGACCATGGGCGGCGCGCTGATTCTGTCGTCCATCGGTGTCAGCACCTTGCTCTGGGCCGACCTGACCAACCGTTACGTCTGGGTCGTGCTGCTGGTGACCTTGCTGTTCGGCGCCATCGGCTGGGTCGACGACTACCGCAAAGTGATCGAGAAAAACTCCCGTGGCCTGCCGAGTCGCTGGAAGTATTTCTGGCAGTCGGTGTTTGGCCTGGGTGCGGCGATCTTCCTTTATATGACCGCTGCCACACCGGTGGAAACCACCCTGATCCTGCCGATGCTCAAGGACTACAGCATTCCTCTGGGCGCAGGCTTCATCGTCCTGACCTATTTCGTGATCGTCGGTTCGAGCAACGCAGTCAACCTGACCGACGGCCTCGATGGCCTGGCAATCATGCCGACCGTGATGGTTGGCGGTGGCCTGGGGATCTTCTGCTACCTGTCGGGTAACGTGAAGTTCGCCGAATACCTGCTGATTCCTTACGTACCGGGCGCGGGTGAGCTGATCGTGTTCTGCGGCGCGCTGATCGGCGCCGGCCTGGGGTTCCTCTGGTTCAACACCTATCCGGCACAGGTTTTCATGGGTGATGTCGGCGCACTGGCGCTCGGCGCAGCCCTGGGCACCATCGCAGTGATCGTCCGTCAGGAAATCGTCCTGTTCATCATGGGTGGCGTGTTCGTGATGGAAACCCTGTCAGTCGTCATTCAGGTTGCCTCCTTTAAGCTGACCGGTCGCCGCGTATTCCGCATGGCGCCGATTCACCACCACTTTGAACTCAAGGGCTGGCCCGAGCCGCGCGTGATCGTCCGTTTCTGGATCATTACCGTGATTCTCGTACTGGTCGGCCTTGCCACCCTGAAGCTGAGGTAGAAACTCGTGTCTCTGATCGCTTCTGACCACTTCCGCATCGTTGTCGGCCTCGGCAAGAGCGGCATGTCCCTGGTTCGCTTCCTGGCGAACCGGGGCGTGGCGTTTGCAGTGGCCGATACGCGGGAAAATCCACCGGAACTGGCCACGCTCAAGCGTGACTATCCGCACGTGGAAGTGCGTTGTGGCGAGCTGGATGTCGAATTCCTGTGCCGCGCCGACGAGCTCTACGTCAGCCCCGGCCTGGCGCTGGCGACCCCGGCCCTGCAGGCCGCTGCTGCCCGTGGCGTGAAACTGTCCGGCGACATCGAGCTGTTCGCGCGTAATGCGAAGGCGCCGATCGTGGCCATCAGCGGCTCCAACGCGAAAAGCACCGTGACCACCCTGGTCGGCGAAATGGCGGCTGCGGCCGGCAAACGCGTCGCCGTCGGCGGCAACCTCGGCACACCGGCGTTGGACCTGCTGGATGATGACGTCGAGCTGTACGTGATGGAGTTGTCGAGTTTCCAGCTGGAAACCACCGATCAACTCAACGCCGAAGTGGCGACCGTACTCAACATCAGCGAAGACCACATGGACCGCTACAGCGGCCTGCCGGCCTATCACCTGGCCAAGCACCGGATTTTCCGTGGTGCGAAGCAGTTTGTGGTCAACCGTCAGGATGCGCTCAGTCGCCCATTGATAGGCGAGGGCCAGCCGTGCTGGACCTTCGGCCTGGGTAAACCGGATTTCAAGGCCTTTGGCCTGCGCGAAGAAGGTGGCGAAAAGTACCTGGCCTTCGAATTCCAGAACCTGATGCCGGTGCGCGATCTGAAAGTTCGTGGCGCGCACAACCAGTCCAACGCCCTGGCAGCAT
This sequence comes from Pseudomonas sp. GW821-FHT09H03, assembly GCF_059415945.1. Lineage (NCBI taxonomy): Bacteria > Pseudomonadati > Pseudomonadota > Gammaproteobacteria > Pseudomonadales > Pseudomonadaceae > Pseudomonas > Pseudomonas sp. GW821-FHT09H03. The sequence continues at coordinate 97,563 of NZ_JBWKOF010000003.1, forward strand.
TGGCGCTCGGGCACGCAGTCGGCTTGCCGTTCGACGCCATGCTCGCGGCCCTGCGCAACTTCGCCGGCCTCGAACATCGCTGCCAGTGGGTGCGTGATGTGGATGGCGTTGGCTATTACAACGACTCCAAAGCGACCAACGTCGGTGCCGCTCTTGCAGCCATCGAAGGCCTGGGCGCGGACATCGACGGCAAGATCGTGCTGATCGCCGGTGGCGACGGCAAGGGCGCCGAGTTCAATGACCTGCGTGATCCGGTGGCGGCCAACTGCCGCGCCGTGATCCTGATGGGCCGCGACTCCGACAAGATCGGTGGAGCCATTGGCGACGCCGTACCGCTGATCCGCGCCGCTTCGCTGGTCGACGCCGTGGAGCAATGCCGCGCTGCCGCGCAACCGGGTGATGTGGTGCTGCTGTCACCGGCCTGCGCCAGTTTCGACATGTTCAAGAACTACGAAGACCGTGGTCACCAGTTCGTCCGCGCCGTGGAGGATCTGGCATGAGCCTGCTGAGCATCATCAAGCCTTATCCGTCGCCGCTCATCACCGGGCGGGGCATCGACCTCGACTTCCCGATGCTCGCCGGCTGCCTGACCTTGCTCGGCCTGGGGCTGATCATGATCGCCTCGGCATCGACCGAAGTGGCGGCGGTGCAGTCCGGCAGCGCGCTCTACTACATGATTCGTCACCTTATTTATGTCGTGCTCGGCCTTGGCGCCTGCATCGTCACAATGATGATCCCCATCGCCACCTGGCAACGCCTGGGCTGGCTGATGCTGCTGGGTGCATTCGGTTTGCTGGTGATGGTGATCGTCCCGGGGATCGGCCGTGAAGTGAACGGTTCGATGCGCTGGATCGGCTTCAGTTTCTTCAACGTTCAGCCTTCCGAGATCGCCAAGGTGTTCGTGGTGATCTACCTCGCTGGCTATCTGGTGCGTCGCCAGAAAGAAGTGCGGGAAAGCTGGATGGGCTTCTTCAAGCCGTTCATCGTCTTGCTGCCGATGGCAGGGCTGTTGCTGATGGAGCCGGACTTCGGTGCCACCGTGGTGATGATGGGGGCGGCGGCGGCGATGCTGTTCCTTGGCGGGGTCGGGCTGTTCCGTTTTTCCCTGATGGTAGTGCTTGCCGTCGGCGCGGTGGTGTTGCTGATTCAGATGCAGCCGTATCGAATGGCGCGCCTGACCAACTTTGCCGACCCCTGGGCCGACCAGTTCGGCGCTGGCTATCAGCTGTCGCAAGCATTGATCGCCTTCGGTCGTGGCGAATGGCTGGGCGTTGGCCTGGGCAACAGCGTGCAGAAACAGTTTTACCTGCCCGAAGCCCACACTGACTTCGTGTTCTCGGTCCTGGCCGAAGAACTGGGTGCCGTGGGTTCGCTGTGCACGGTCGCGCTGTTTGTTTTCGTGTGTATTCGCGGCATGTACATCGGCTTGTGGGCCGAGAAGGCCAAGCAGTTCTTCGCCGCCTATGTCGCCTACGGTTTGTCGTTCCTGTGGATCGGCCAGTTCCTGATCAACATCGGGGTGAACGTCGGCCTGTTGCCAACCAAAGGCCTGACGCTGCCGTTCCTGAGCTATGGCGGTAGTTCGCTGGTGATCTGCTGTGCCTGTCTCGGCTTGCTGCTGCGCATCGAATGGGAGAGTCGAACCCACCTGGGCAGCGAAGAGATGGAGTTCCATGAGAGCGACTTCGCCGAGGAGCCGAACCATGGGCGCTAACGTCATGATCATGGCCGGTGGCACCGGTGGTCACGTATTCCCGGCGCTGGCTTGCGCCCGGGAATTTCAGGCGCGCGGCTACACCGTGCACTGGCTCGGCACGCCACGTGGAATCGAGAACGATCTGGTCCCGGCGGCCGGTATCGAACTGCACCGGATCAACGCCAGCGGCCTGCGTGGCAAGGGCAAGCTGTCCCTGCTCAAGGCACCGTTCATGTTGCTCAAGTCGATCTGGCAGGCGCGGGCAATCATTCGTCGGCTGCAGCCTGTGTGCGTGGTCGGCTTTGGTGGTTATGTGACCGGTCCTGGTGGCGTTGCCGCCAAACTGGCCGGCGTGCCAGTGATCGTTCACGAACAGAACGCCGTGGCCGGTACCGCCAATCGGTTGCTGGTGCCGTTGGCCGCCCGAGTCTGTGAAGCGTTCCCCGACACCTTTACCCTGTCGAGCAGCCGTCGGACCACCGGTAACCCGGTGCGCACCGAGTTGTTCCTCGAAACACCGCGACCAGCCCTGGCCGGTCGCAAGGCGCGTTTACTGATCCTGGGCGGAAGCCTGGGTGCAGAGCCGTTGAACAAGTTGCTGCCTGAAGCCCTGTCGCAAGTCGCCGTCGACCTGCGCCCGGAAGTGTTCCATCAGGCCGGCAAAAACCACGATGAAGTGACTGCAGAGCGCTATCGCGCGGCTGGCGTCGAGGCGCAGGTGCAGCCTTTCATCAAAGACATGGCCCAAGCCTATGGCTGGGCCGACCTGGTGGTGTGCCGCGCAGGCGCGCTGACCATCAGCGAACTGGCTGCCGCCGGTCTGCCCTCGATGCTGGTGCCCTTGCCCCATGCGATCGACGATCACCAGACCCGCAATGCCGATTATTTGGCCCGTGAAGGCGCTGCCTTCCTGATGCCGCAAAGAACGACTGGTGCAGCGGATCTTGCCGCTCGCCTGACAGAGGTCCTGATGCAACCACAACGTCTCAACGATATGGCCACTGCGGCACGCCGCCTGGCCAAACCCGATGCCACCCGTAACGTGGTCGATACCTGTCTGGAGGTGGTCCATGGTTGAGAATCAGAAAGCCATGCCACAACCGGAAATGCGCCGTATCCGTCGCATCCACTTCGTCGGTATCGGCGGCGTGGGCATGTGCGGGATTGCCGAAGTGCTGTTGAACCTGGGCTATGAAGTGTCCGGTTCCGACCTGAAAGCTTCGCCGGTCACCGAACGCCTGGAATCCTTCGGCGCGCAGATCTTCATCGGCCACCGTGCCGAGAATGCCGCCACCGCCGACGTGCTGGTGGTGTCGAGTGCCGTGAACACGTCCAACCCGGAAGTCGCTACCGCGCTGGAACGCCGCATTCCGGTGGTGCCGCGCGCCGAAATGCTGGCTGAGCTGATGCGCTATCGCCACGGCATCGCCGTCGCCGGTACCCACGGCAAAACCACCACCACCAGCCTGATCGCTTCGGTGTTCGCCGCCGGCGGCCTGGACCCGACCTTCGTCATCGGTGGCCGCCTGAACGCCGCGGGCACCAATGCCCAGCTCGGTACCAGCCGTTACCTGATCGCCGAAGCCGACGAAAGCGACGCCAGTTTCCTGCACTTGCAGCCGCTGGTGGCCGTGGTCACCAACATCGACGCCGATCACATGGCGACCTACGACGGTGACTTCAACAAACTGAAGAAAACCTTCGTCGAATTCCTCCACAACCTGCCGTTCTATGGTCTGGCCGTGGTGTGCCTGGATGATCCGGTGGTTCGCGAGATCCTGCCGCAGGTCAAACGCCCGGCGGTCACCTATGGCTTCGGCGAAGACTGCGACGTACGCGCCATCAACGTGCGCCAGCAAGGCATGCAGACATTCTTTACCGTCCTGCGCCCTGAGCGCGAGCCGCTGGATGTCTCGGTGAACATGCCGGGCAACCACAACGTACTCAATGCCCTGGCCACCATCTGCATCGCCACTGACGAAGGCGTCAGCGATGAAGCCATTGTTCAGGGGCTGTCGGGATTCCAGGGTGTCGGTCGACGCTTCCAGGTCTATGGCGAACTGCCGGTCGAGGGCGGCAACGTGATGCTGGTCGACGACTACGGCCACCACCCGACCGAAGTCGCGGCAGTGATCAAGGCCGTACGCGGTGGCTGGCCGGAGCGCCGTCTGGTGATGGTTTACCAGCCGCATCGTTACAGCCGCACTCGTGACCTGTACGACGATTTCGTCAATGTACTGGCCGACGCCAATGTGTTGCTGCTGATGGAAGTCTATCCGGCCGGCGAAGAGCCGATCCCGGGGGCCGACAGCCGCAAGCTGTGCAACAGCATCCGTCAGCGCGGCCAGCTTGATCCGATCTATATCGAGCGTGGGGTCGACCTTGCACCGCTGGTCAAGCCGTTGCTGCGTGCCGGCGACATCCTGCTGTGCCAGGGCGCCGGTGATATCGGCGGTCTTGCACCGAAATTGTTGAAAAGTGAGTTGTTCGCCGGCGCCGTGGCGGCGTCGGTCGAGGGGAAGTTGAAATGACTGCTGCCTACACCAACCTGTTCTCCACCATCGCGCCGAAAGATTTCGGCCGTGTAGCCGTGCTGTTCGGCGGCAAGAGCGCCGAACGTGAAGTGTCGCTGAAGTCGGGTAACGCTGTGCTCTCGGCGCTGCAAAGCGCCGGCGTGGATGCGTTCGGCCTCGATGTCGGCGATGACCTGCTGCAGCGTCTGCTGAACGAAAAGATCGACCGCGCCTTCATCATCCTCCACGGTCGTGGCGGTGAAGATGGCAGCATGCAAGGCCTGCTCGAATGCCTGGGCATTCCGTACACCGGCAGCGGCATCCTCGCTTCCGCCCTGGCCATGGACAAACTGCGTACCAAGCAGGTCTGGCACAGCCTGGGCATTCCAACGCCACGTCACGCGGTACTGAGCAGCGAGGCCGATTGTATTTCGGCAGCGACGGAACTGGGCTTCCCTTTGATCGTCAAACCGGCCCATGAAGGTTCAAGTATCGGTATGGCCAAAGTGACTTCCACGTCGGAATTGATCGACGCCTGGAAAGCGGCCAGTACCTACGATTCGCAAGTGTTGGTCGAGCAATGGATCCATGGTCCGGAGTTCACCATCGCCACCCTGCGTGACCAGGTGTTGCCACCGATTGCCCTGGGTACGCCGCACACTTTCTACGATTACGACGCCAAGTACATCGCCAACGATACCCAGTACCGCATTCCGTGCGGGCTGGACAGCGCCAAGGAAAAGGAACTCATGGACCTCACGGCGAAAGCCTGCGAGGCGCTGGGTATCGCCGGTTGGGGCAGGGCAGACGTGATGCAGGACGCCGACGGGCAGTTCTGGTTCCTGGAAGTCAACACCGCACCGGGCATGACCGATCACAGCCTGGTGCCGATGGCGGCCCGTGCCGCCGGTCTGGATTTCCAGCAACTGGTTCTGGCCATTCTGGCCGAGAGCTTCGGCAAGCAAGAGCCGCGAGGTTAAGACCATGCAAGGCGCACAGCTACGTCATCAGCCTACCGCACCGACCGGCCGCAAGCCGGTACCGCGGGGTGCCAGCCGAATGGTGGCCAAAGAGCCGATGTCTGCGCGCCTGCCCAAAGCCAATTTCGGTTTTCTCAAAGCGTTGTTCTGGCCGGTGCTGCTGGTGGCGCTGGGGTTCGGTACTTACGAAGGCGCGCAACGGTTGCTGCCGTATGCCGATCGGCCGATCACGAAGATTAACGTGCAAGGCGACCTGAGTTACATCAGCCAGCAAGCGGTACAGCAGCGGATCGCCCCGTTCGTGGCGTCGAGCTTCTTCACCATCGACCTGGCAAGCATGCGCACCGAGCTGGAACAGATGCCATGGATTGCCCACGCCGAAGTGCGGCGGGTGTGGCCGGATCAAGTAGTGATCCGCCTGGAAGAACAGCTGCCGGTAGCCCGTTGGGGTGACGAGTCGCTGTTGAACAACCAGGGACAGGCGTTCACCCCGCGCGAGTTGGCCAATTATGAACACTTGCCGCAGTTGTTCGGTCCACAGCGGGCTCAACAGCAAGTGATGCAGCAGTATCAGGTGCTGAGCCAGATGCTCAGGCCACTGGGTTTCTCGATTGCACGCCTGGAGTTGCGTGAACGCGGCAGCTGGTTCCTGACCACCGGCCCCGGCAGTGCCGGCCCGGGGATCGAACTGCTGCTGGGACGCGGCAAGCTGGTGGAAAAGATGCGCCGCTTCATTGCCATCTACGACAAGACGCTTAAAGAACAGATTACGAACATTGCGCGCATCGATCTGCGCTATGCCAACGGCCTTGCTGTTGGCTGGCGGGAACCTGTAGCGCCCACGGCAGCCCAACCCGCTGTCGCGAAGAATTAAGAAGAGGCAGGACCCATGGCAAACGTGCAAAGCGGCAAAATGATCGTCGGTCTCGATATCGGCACATCCAAGGTGGTGGCGCTGGTAGGCGAAGTTGCGGACGACGGCACGCTGGAAATCGTCGGGATCGGCACCCATCCGTCCCGTGGCCTGAAAAAAGGCGTGGTGGTTAACATCGAGTCCACCGTGCAATCGATCCAGCGCGCCATCGAAGAGGCGCAGCTGATGGCCGGTTGCCGCATTCACTCGGCATTTGTCGGCGTCGCCGGCAATCACATCCGCAGCCTGAATTCCCACGGCATCGTGGCAATTCGTGATCGCGAAGTCAGCTCGGCTGACCTTGAGCGTGTACTCGACGCTGCCCAGGCCGTGGCGATTCCGGCCGACCAGCGTGTGCTGCACACCCTGCCGCAGGATTACGTGATCGACAACCAGGAAGGCGTCCGTGAGCCCTTGGGCATGTCCGGCGTGCGTCTGGAAGCCAAGGTTCACGTGGTTACCTGCGCCGTCAACGCCGCCCAGAACATTGAAAAGTGCGTGCGCCGCTGCGGTCTGGAAATCGACGACATCATTCTCGAACAGCTTGCTTCCGCGTATTCGGTCCTGACCGATGACGAGAAAGAGCTCGGTGTTTGCCTGGTGGACATCGGTGGTGGCACTACTGACATCGCGATCTTCACCGAAGGCGCGATCCGTCACACCGCGGTGATCCCGATTGCCGGCGACCAGGTGACCAACGACATCGCCATGGCGCTGCGCACGCCGACCCAGTACGCCGAAGAAATCAAGATTCGCTACGCCTGCGCCCTGGCCAAACTGGCTGGCGCCGGCGAAACCATTAAGGTGCCAAGCGTTGGCGACCGTCCACCGCGCGAGCTGTCCCGCCAGGCCTTGGCCGAAGTGGTCGAGCCGCGTTACGACGAGTTGTTCACGCTGATCCAGGCCGAGCTGCGTCGCAGTGGCTACGAAGACCTGATCCCGGCCGGCATCGTGCTGACCGGCGGTACCGCGAAGATGGAAGGCGCCACCGAGCTGGCCGAGGAAATCTTCCACATGCCGGTCCGCCTGGGCGTGCCCCATGGCGTCAAGGGCCTGGATGACGTGGTGCGCAACCCGATCTACTCCACCGGTGTCGGCCTGTTGATGTACGGCCTGCAGAAGCAGTCCGACGGCATCTCGTTCTCGGGCATCGGCAGTCGCGACAGCTACAGCAACGAAGAGCCGCAGGCTCCGTTGCTCGACCGGCTGAAGAAATGGGTTCAAGGCAATTTTTAAAACAGTTTCAAGCGACACGCAGTAAAAGCAGCAAAAAGCAGTAGGCGAAAAAACTAGAGAACGTAAAGGAGAGGGAAAATGTTCGAACTCGTAGACAACATCCCCGCAAGCCCGGTCATTAAAGTCATCGGTGTTGGCGGTGGCGGCGGTAACGCCGTGAATCATATGGTCAAGAGCAACATTGAAGGCGTTGAGTTCATCTGCGCCAACACTGATGCCCAGGCGCTCAAGAGCATCAGCGCGCGGACCATCCTGCAACTGGGTACCGGCGTGACCAAAGGTCTGGGCGCTGGCGCCAACCCTGAAGTAGGTCGTCAGGCCGCTCTCGAAGACCGTGAGCGCATTGCCGAAGTCCTGCAGGGCACCAACATGGTGTTCATCACCACTGGCATGGGCGGTGGTACCGGTACCGGTGCTGCGCCGATCATCGCTGAAGTGGCCAAGGAAATGGGGATCCTCACCGTTGCGGTGGTGACCCGTCCGTTCCCGTTCGAAGGCCGCAAGCGCATGCAGCTGGCCGACGAAGGCATCCGCCTGCTGTCCGAAAGCGTCGACTCGTTGATCACAATCCCCAACGAGAAGCTGCTGACCATCCTCGGTAAAGACGCCAGCCTGCTGTCGGCTTTCGCCAAGGCTGACGATGTACTGGCCGGTGCCGTTCGCGGTATCTCCGACATCATCAAGCGTCCGGGCATGATCAACGTCGACTTTGCCGACGTACGTACCGTGATGAGCGAAATGGGCATGGCGATGATGGGCACTGGCTGCGCCAGCGGTCCGAACCGTGCACGTGAAGCCACTGAAGCGGCCATCCGCAACCCGTTGCTCGAAGACGTGAACCTGCAAGGTGCACGCGGCATCCTGGTGAACATCACCGCCGGTCCAGACCTGTCCCTGGGTGAGTACTCCGACGTGGGTAGCATCATCGAGGCGTTTGCTTCCGAGCACGCGATGGTCAAGGTCGGTACCGTTATCGATCCGGACATGCGCGACGAGCTGCACGTGACTGTTGTAGCAACCGGTCTGGGCGCTAAAATCGAGAAGCCTGTGAAGGTCATCGACAACACCGTCCATACATCGATGGCTGCACAGCCACAACAACAGGCCCCTGTTCGTCAGGAAGCTCCAGCGGTGAACTACCGTGATCTGGACCGTCCGACCGTCATGCGCAACCAGGCTCAGGCCGGTGCTGCGGCTGCCGCGAAGATGAATCCGCAAGATGATCTGGATTATCTGGACATCCCGGCATTCCTGCGTCGCCAGGCCGATTGATGAAATGTATCAGGGCTATGAAGGTGATTGGTGTTCAGCAAAGGCGCGGTCTGATATCATCGCCAGCCTTTGTTGATACCAGTTCGCAATTTGCGCTGAAGCGGCCCAAGCCATGATTAAACAACGCACACTGAAAAATATTATCCGTGCCACCGGTGTAGGTCTGCACTCCGGGGAGAAGGTATACCTGACCCTCAAGCCTGCGCCGATCGACACCGGCATCGTCTTTCGCCGTGCGGACCTCGATCCGGTGGTCGAGATCCCGGCTCGAGCGGCTAACGTCGGCGAGACAACCATGTCGACGACGCTGGTCAACGGTGACGTGAAGGTGGATACGGTGGAGCACTTGCTCTCGGCCATGGCTGGCCTGGGCATCGATAACGCCTACGTCGAGCTCTCCGCGTCCGAAGTCCCGATCATGGATGGTAGCGCTGGACCCTTCGTATTTCTGATTCAGTCGGCCGGCCTGGAAGAACAGGACGCCGCCAAGAAGTTCATCCGCATCCTGCGGGAAGTGACAGTGGAAGACGGCGACAAGCGCGCCACTTTCGTCCCTTTCGAAGGTTTCAAGGTGAGCTTCGAGATCGATTTCGATCACCCGGTTTTCCGTGACCGCACACAAAGTGCAAGCGTGGATTTTTCCAGCACTTCGTTCGTAAAAGAAGTCAGCCGCGCCCGTACCTTTGGTTTCATGAGTGATATCGAGTACCTGCGCAAGCACAACCTCGCACTCGGCGGCAGCGTGGAAAACGCTATTGTGGTCGACGCGGATGGTGTACTGAACGAAGACGGCCTTCGCTATGAAGACGAATTCGTGAAGCACAAGATCCTCGATGCAATTGGTGACCTCTACCTGCTGGGCAATAGCCTGATTGGTGAGTTCAAGGGCTTCAAGTCCGGCCACGCACTGAACAACCAGCTGCTGCGCAAGTTGATTGAGCAGACAGATGCCTGGGAAGTCGTGACCTTTGAAGACGCCAGCACTGCACCGATCTCTTACATGCGTCCGGTTGCGGCCGTGTAAGTAAAAAACCTCTCTAGTTTTTAAAGGCTGCCTTCGGGTGGCCTTTTTTTATGTCCTGATATTTCTGATCGGAAAGCTCCACAACAAAAAAAGCCGCTGATGGCAGCGGCTTGGAGACAACTTTTGCAACGGGAAGAGCCGATGAAAAGTGTCGGGGGAAACTGGAGTGGACAGGTTTAATCAGCTGTCTTTTTCGCCCATAGGCTGGGCCTGGAGGCTGGATGCTTGCGGCGCCCGGGTGGGGTCGGATGCCTTGGCCGTCATTTCAATCTGGTGCTCTTCGAACGCTGCCGCTCGCGAGGCGTTGTGCGCCACGAAAGTCTGCGATTCTTCGGCCATCGCCAATGGCGACAGGAACAGAGAGGACAAAACGAAAGCGCTGGCAATACCCATACTGTTAGACATCTTTAAAACCTTCCTGCCTGGCAGGTGCTGTTTGGTCCGGGCAAAGATAAGGATGTCGGGCGCAGGGAAAAAGAGCGGATTCATGAAAGGACTGTTGCAGCAGGGGCAATAGTGAGCCAGGGTTCGCTCCCACAAAGGAAAGGGTTAAACGGGAAGATGAATGCCGAACGTATTCATCCCATGGTCACTGCGCACAAACACATCCCCGCCATGCATCAAAGCAATCGCCTTGACGATCGCCAGTCCCAGTCCATGGTTGTGACCACTGTTGCTGCGTGAAGCATCGACCCGATAGAAGCGCTCGAACAGTCGTGGCAGATGTTCGCGGGCGATCGGCGAGCCGGGGTTGGCCACGCCAATGCTGACCTGGTGCTCTTCAATCGCTATCCGCACCTGGATCACCTGGCCGGGGGCGGTGTGTTGCACCGCGTTGTTCAACAGATTGATCAAGGCGCGACGCAGATGAGCGATTTCGATCCGTACCTGCGCATCGCCACTCACCTGTACCTGAACCTGGGCATCTTCGAGGATGAAATCCAGGTACTCCAGGGTGGTGGCCACTTCAACGGCCAGGGAAGTAGAGGTCAGTTTGGTCGCCTTGCTACCCTGATCGGCGCTGGCGAGGAACAGCATGTCATTGATGATCGAGCGCAGGCGTTCAAGTTCTTCCAGGTTCGATTGCAGCACTTCGAAGTAATGCTCCGCGGAACGGCCACGGGTCAGCGCGACCTGGGTCTGGCCGATCAGGTTGGTCAGTGGTGAGCGCAGTTCGTGGGCGACATCGGCATTGAACGACTCAAGGCGCGAGTAGGCCTGTTCGACCCGTTCCAGCGTCGAGTTGAACGAGCTGACGAACTGATTGAGCTCCGGCGGCAGCGGCGACAGGCGCAAGCGTCCGGCACGCAGGGGAGGGGCCAGGCGCTGGGCTTCCTGAGACAATTTGATCAACGGCTTGAGCCCGATCCGCGCCACCCAGTAACCCAGTGCCGAAGCCAGCAGCACGCCGACAATCGCCAGGCTGATCAAGGCAATCAGCAGATGGTGCTGTGTTTCCAAAAAGGTTTCGGTGTCGATGGCGATCATGAAGCGCAGCGGCGGGCGCTGATCTTTGGCGGGGAACTGGCTGACCAGTACTTTCAGCGGATAGGGACGGTCAGGCAACTGCATGTCGCGCATGCCCAGCGGCCCTTCGGCGAAGGCGCGGATCTGCGCTGTCGGGTTGCCGTACTCATACTGGGGATCGCCGCTGGTGATCCAGAAACTGATGCGCTTATCTTCTTCACCCAATAGCTTGAGCTTGTTGTTGATCTTTACCCAATGCTCCGGCGTTCCATAACGGCCGACCGTGGATTCGAGCACGCTGTAACGCGCGTCCAGCTCTGCTTCGGGCAGCAGGCCCAGGCCTTTATCGACCTGCTGGTACAAGGCCCAGCCGATCAACAGGAACACCAGCAGCGCCACCAGCGTGAACATTCCGCTCAGGCGCAGGGCAATGCTGTTACTGGACACCACGGCTCTCCAGCACATAACCCATGCCGCGAATGGTGTGCAGCAGTTTCTCCTCGAACGGCCCGTCGAGCTTGGCCCGCAAGCGTTTGATCGCGACTTCGACGACGTTGGCGTCACTGTCGAAATTGATGTCCCAGACCATTTCGGCAATGGCGGTTTTCGAGAGGATTTCCCCCTGGCGACGGGCCAGCACGCTGAGCAGCGAGAACTCCTTGGCGGTCAGCTCCAGACGTGTGCCGGCACGGGTGGCCTTGCGGCTGATCAAATCTATCCACAGGTCGGCGATGCTCACTTGCACCGGTTCATGGCCGCCGCTGCGCCGGGTCAGCGCCTGCAGGCGGGCCACCAGTTCAAGGAAGGAAAAGGGTTTGCCCAGGTAATCGTCGGCACCATCGCGCAGGCCCTTGATACGGTCTTCAACGCGCTCGCGGGCGGTGAGCATGATCACCGGGGTTTGCTTGCGCGCTCGCAGGGCACGCAGCACGCCGAAGCCGTCGAGGCCGGGCAACATCACGTCGAGGACGATCACCGCGTAGTCGCTTTCCAGCGCCAGGTGCAGACCTTCCACGCCATCGCGCGCCAGGTCCACGGTGTAACCCTGTTCCGTCAGGCCGCGGTGCAGATAATCCGCGGTTTTTTCCTCGTCTTCGATAATCAGAACGCGCATGACCCGCCTCAGTCTGTGGTCGCCAGCGACGGCTGGGGTGCGGCCGCCGGTGGGAGAGAGTGCCGATGGAACAGCCGCTCAAGCCATAAGTATATGACCGGCGTGGTGAACAGCGTCAGTGCCTGGCTCACCAACAGGCCGCCGACCACCGCGATCCCCAGGGGTTGGCGCAACTCGGCGCCAGTGCCGTACCCGAGCATCAGTGGCAGGGCGCCGAGCAGGGCGGCAAGGGTGGTCATGATGATCGGCCGGAATCGTGTGATACAGGCCTTGAAGATCGCTTCTTCCGGCGACAGGCCGCCATTGCGTTGTGCTTCGAGGGCGAAGTCGATCATCAGGATGCCGTTCTTCTTGACGATGCCGATCAGCAGCACCAGGCCGATCAGGGCCATGATCGAAAAATCCTGGCCACATATCCACAGCATTATCACCGCACCCAGGCCCGCCGAGGGCAAGGTCGAGATGATCGTCAGCGGATGCACGAAGCTCTCGTAGAGCACGCCGAGAATGATGTACACCGCCACCAGTGCCGCGAGGATCAGCCACGGCTGGCTGGCCAGGGAACTCTGGAAGGCCTGGGCCGCGCCCTGGAAGTTACCGCTGATGGCGGCGGGCATACCGATGTCGGCTTTGGCCTGGTTGAGCATGATCACCGCGTCGCCCAGGGCCACACCGGGCGCCAGGTTGAACGACAGGTTGGCGGCGGGGAACATGCCGTCATGGGCGATGGACAGCGGGCCGCTGGTCGGCGCATCGAATTTGGCCAGGGCCGACAGCGGCACCATTTCTCCGCTCAGGGGCGAGCGCAGGTAGAAATAGTTGAGGCTTTCGGCCTTGCCGCGTTGTTTGGTGTCCAGTTCCAGGATCACGTTGTACTGGTTGATCTGGGTCTGGAATTCATTGATCTGCCGCTGACCGAAAGCATCGTACAGCGCTTCGTCGACATCGCTGGCGGTCAGGCCGAAGCGTGCCGCCGCGCTGCGGTCGATGCTGATATGGGTGATGCTGCCGCCCAGTTGCAGGTCGTTGGAAATATCGCGGAAGGCCGGGTTGCCGCGCAGTTTTTCGGTCAGGCGCTGGGTCCAGGTGCTGAGGGTCGCGCCGTCGTTGCTCTTGAGCACATATTGGTACTGGGCACGGCTTGGGCCGGAGCTGAGGTTGATGTCTTGTCCGGCACGCAGATACAGCACGATGCCAGGGACTTTCATCAGTTGTGGGCGAATCCGGTCGATGAATTCGCTGGCGGAAACGTCGCGGTCGCCGCGTTTTTTCAGGGCGATCCAGAAGCGGCCGTTGGCGATGGTCTGGTTGCTGCCGGAAACGCCGACGGAGTGGGAAAACGCCTGAACAGCCGGGTCTGCGGCGACGATTTCGGCCATAGCCAGGTGCTTTTTCACCATGTCGCCGTAGGAAATATCTGCTGCCGCTTCAGTGGTACCGAGGACGAAGCCGGTGTCCTGAATCGGGAAGAATCCTTTGGGGATGAAAATGTATCCGCCGATGGCCAGGGCGAGCGACAGGCCGAAGACGCCGATCATGAATTTCTGATGGGCGAGGGCGCGGTGCAGGCCCTTTTCGTACCACGCCAGCAGACGCTCACCGAAGCCCGGCTTGCTATGGGCGTGATGAACCGGAGCGCGCATGAACAGCGCAGCCAGGGTTGGCGCCAGGGTCAGGGACACCACCACCGAGATCATGATGGTCGACGTGGCGGTCAGGGCGAACTCCTTGAACAGTCGCCCGACCACGCCTCCCATGAACAGCAGCGGAATGAACGCCGCCACCAGCGAGAAGCTGATCGAGACTACGGTGAAGCCAATCTCGCCGGCACCTTTGATCGCCGCTTCGCGCATGCCGTCGCCGGCCTCGAGATGGCGGTGAATGTTCTCCACCACCACTATCGCATCGTCGACCACAAACCCAACGGCCACCACGATCGCGACCAGGGTCAGGTTGTTCAGGCTGAAGCCCATGACATACATCAGGGCAAAGGTGGCGATCAGCGACACACCGAGCACCGCCGAGACGATCAGGGTCGCCGACAGCTGACGCAGGAACAGCGCCATGACCGCCACCACCAGCATGACCGCGATCAGCAGGGTAATTTCCACTTCATGCAGGGAGGCACGGATGGTCTGGGTGCGGTCGATCAGCACCTTGACCTGCACCGAAGCCGGCAGCATGGCTTCCAGGCCCGGCAGCGCCGCCTGGATGCGGTCCACGGTCTCGACAATGTTGGCCCCAGGCTGGCGGAAAATCACCAGGTTGACCCCCGGTAGCGAGCCCGCCCAGGCCTGGACGTAGGCGTCTTCCGAACCGTTGACGACCTTGGCGACATCCCTGAGGTGAACCGGGGCGCCATCCTTGTAGGAAACGATCAGCTCGCTGTATTCCTCGGGGTGGAATAACTGATCATTGGTGGACAGCGTTGAAATGCTCGATTCGCCGTACAGCGCACCCTTGGCCAGGTTAAGGCTGGTTTGCTGGATCGCCAGGCGCACGTCCGCGAGGGTCAGGCCAATGGCAGCCAGTTTGTCGGCGGACACCTGGACGCGGATCGCCGGGCGTTGCTGACCGGTAATCGAGACCTGGCCCACTCCGTCGATCTGGCTTATCTGCCGGGACAGCAGGGTTTCGGTGAGGTCGCTGAGCTCCGGGCCGGGCATCAGGTTGGAGTTGACACTGAGGATCAGCACCGGGCTGTCGGCCGGATTGACCTTGCGCCAGGTCGGCAGGTTCGGCATGTCCTTGGGCAGCTTGCCGGCGGCGGTGTTGATGGCCGCCTGAACTTCCTGGGCGGCGGTGTCGATGCTTTTATCGAGGGTGAATTGCAGGGTCAGGTTGGTCGAGCCCAGCGCGCTGCTCGATGTCATCTGGGTAACGCCGGGGATGGCGCTGAACTGCACTTCCAGCGGTGTGGCCACCGACGAAGCCATGGTTTCCGGGCTGGCACCGGGCAATTGCGCCGCCACCTGAATGGTCGGGAACTCCGCTTCCGGCAGCGGTGCGATCGGCAAGCGCGGGAAGGCAATCGCGCCCAGCAGCACCAAGGCAAAGGTCAGCAGGATAGTCGCCACCGGGTGATCGATGCACCAGGCCGAGATGGAGCCCTTCATGGCGTCGACTCCGATTGCACCACCTGCGGCGGATCCGTCAGCACCTGGACGACTGAACCGGGTTTGAGCCGCGACTGCCCGTCGCTGACCAGGCTGTCACCGGCCTGCACGCCCTTGATGATGTTTAGCCGGCTGTCCTGATAGACCATCTGCACGGGAACGGTTTCGACTTTGTCGCCCTTGAGCCGGTACACGAAGTGTTGATCCAGACCCCGTTGTACGACGTTGGGTGGCACCACCAGGGCATCCTTATCCAGCGCTGTCTGAATCTTTACCGTCACCAGCAGGCCCGGCCAGAGTTTCTGCGCGGCGTTATCGAACTCGGCCTTGGCGCGGATGGTGCCGGTGTTGGCGTTGATCTGGTTGTCGATCAGGGTCAGGTGGCCTTCGCCGAGCAGGTTGCCGGTTTCGCCGTCGGTGTCGGCACCGATGTAGGCCTTCACCCGAGCGTGTTGAGGATCGTTGATCAGACCCTGCAGGGTCGGCAGCATCTGTTGCGGCAGAGAAAATTCCACGGCAATCGGGTCGATCTGGGTCACGGTGAACAGACCTTGGGCGTCGCTCATGCGCAGGAAGTTGCCTTCGTCCACTGTGCGAATACCGACGCGACCGCTGACCGGTGAGCGAATCTGCGTGTAGGACAGTTGCACCTCGGCGGAATCGATCGAGGCCTGGTTGCCCTGGGCGGTGGCTTTGAGCTGGTTGACCAGGGCTTGCTGCTGGTCGTAGGTCTGCTTGGAAACGCCGTCGTCGACACTCAGCAGTTTGTAGCGCTTGAGGTTGACCAGGGCGACTTGCAGTTGTGCCTGGCTTTCACCCAATTGCGCCCGTGCGAGGTCGAGGCTGGCGCGAATCGAACGGTCATCGATGGTCGCCAGCAGGTCGCCTTTTTTCACCAGCTGACCTTCCTTGACCAGTACTTTGGTGAGGATGCCATCGATTTGCGGACGGACCACCACGCTGTGCAGGGACAGCACCGAGCCGATGCCACTCACATAGCGCGGTACGTCTTTTTCGGCGACGCTGATCACGCGCACGGGGATGGCGTTGGTTGTGGCGAGTTTGGTTTTGGCGGGCTTGCTGGCGTACCACAGGCCCAGCGCTGCCAGGACGATCAGAAGGGCGACGAGCAGGGCGGGGTTTTTCTGGATTCGCATGCGAGTGGGGCGCCGGGGGAGTGATGGCAGGTTTATACCTCCTTTATAAACCTGTCTGGCGGTCAGCAGGGTGACTGCTAACTGACGGCGCTGTCAGTTTCGTTTGCCTTGGCTGTCTCAGAAGCGATGCAGGCTTCAAGGCAGATCGCCGGCAAGCCGGCTCCTACAGGGGCGCGGTCATCCTTAATTGGCTACCCGGACTCCGGCCATGCTCCCGCTCAATTCATACGCCGCCAGCTCCGCCTGATGCGCCGCCAACAACTCCGGCAAAGACCCACGCAGGTACTCGACCCAGGTCTTGATCTTCGCATCCAGGTACTGCCGCGACGGGTAGATCGCATACAGATTCAGTTCCTGCGAACGATAGTTGGGCATGACCCGCACCAGCGTGCCATTGCGCAAGCCGTCGATCGCTGCATACAACGGCAAAACACCGACGCCCATGCCGCTGGTGATCGCGGTTTTCATTGCATCGGCGGAGTTCACCAGGAACGGCGAGCTGTTGATGGTGACCATTTCCTGGCCGTCAGGGCCGTCGAAGGCCCATTTTTCCAGGGGGAGGACCGGGCTTACCAGACGCAGGCAGGCATGGTTGAGCAAGTCACTGGGTTTGTGTGCGCAGCCATTGGCTTTGACGTAAGCCGGTGAGGCGCAAACGATACTGTAGGTGATACCCAGGCGCTGGGACACGAAGCCCGAGTCCGGCAGTTCGCTGGCAAGGACGATGGACACGTCGTAGCCCTCGTCGAGCAGGTCCGGGACGCGGTTGGCCAGGGTCAGGTCGAATGTCACGTCCGGGTGGGTCTTGCGGTAGCGGGCGATGGCGTCGATCACGAAGTGCTGACCGATGCCGGTCATGGTGTGCACCTTCAACTGACCGGCGGGGCGGGCGTGGGCGTCGCTGGCCTCGGCTTCGGCCTCTTCGACATAGGCCAGGATCTGCTCGCAGCGCAGCAAGTAGCGCTTGCCGGCTTCGGTCAAAGCGATGCGCCGGGTGGTGCGGTTGAGCAGGCGGGTTTGCAGGTGGGCTTCCAGGTTGGAGACCGCGCGCGAGACGTTAGCCGTGGTGGTGTCCAGTTGCACGGCGGCAGCGGTAAAGCTACCGGCCTCGGCCACGTAACTGAAGGCGCGCATGTTTTGCAAAGTGTCCATGGGGAGCTCTCGGATGCGATGGCAAATTGTGACACGAAGTTTCAGAGGGGGTGACCCCCTACAAAGGGATTATCTCGCTAACGGTAACAAAGATTCACAGGAATCCCAGCTTATCGCCATTCAGGCCGCCCAATAGAATTGCGCAACTTGGCAACTGGGGCTCGACCGCCGCATAACCTGTGGGAGCGGGCTTGCTCGCGAAGAGGGCATCATATTCAACACGGATGTTGACTGACAGACCGCCTTCGCGAGCAAGCCCGCTCCCACAAAGGCGGATCTCCGGTTTCCAGAAAATCTCATGGCTCCCCTCTATCTTCAGGAAATCGCAGCAGTGCCGCGTCGCATCAGCAGAGCGCTTGAACCGCTCAGTGTTTTGGCTTTAACCCTGGCAATCAGCGGCTGCATCGGAACCGGAGGTATTGCCCCACAAGGCAAGGCGCTGGAGGCCAGTTCACTGGCCACCGACGAAGCCATCCAGAGCGCCGCCCAGGATGCGCATTGGCCCACCGCACAATGGTGGCAGGCCTATGGCGATCCGCAACTGAACCACTGGATCGAGCTCGCCGTGCAGGGCAGTCCGACCCTGGCCATGGCCGCCGCGCGGGTACGTCAGGCCAAGGCAATGGCCGGTATCGCCGAGGCTGCCGAGTCGCTGCAGATCAATGGCGAGTCCACCCTCAAGCGCCACAACTGGCCCACCGATCAGTTCTATGGGCCGGGCGAGTTGGCCAATTCCACCACCTGGGACAACAACGCCGCCCTGGGCTTGAGCTATGCCCTGGATCTCTGGGGCCGCGAAAGCAATGCCAGCGAGCGTGCCGTGGACATGGCCCATATGACAGTTGCCGAAGCACGCCAGGCCCGGCTCGAACTGCAGAACAATATCGTACGCGTGTACATCGAACTGTCATTGCATTACGCGCAGCGGGACATCGTCCAGGCAACACTGCAGCAGCAACAGCAAATCCTTGAGCTGGCCCAGCAGCGCCTGAGCGGCGGCATCGGCACGCATTTCGAAGTCAGCCAGGCCCGGACGCCGCTGCCGGAAAGTCATCGCCAGCTTGATGCCCTGGACGAGGAAATCGCCCTGAGCCGCAATCAGCTCGCCGCCTTGGCAGGTTTCGGCCCGGGGCAGACCGCGCAGTTGCAGCGCCCGATGCTGTCGCTGGATGCGCCATTGAAACTGCCGTCGTCGCTGCCGGCGCAACTGCTCGGCCAGCGTCCGGACGTGGTCGCCAGCCGTTGGCAAGTGGCGGCGCAAGCGCGGGGCATTGAAGTCGCCCATGCCGGTTTTTATCCCAACGTCGATCTGGTCGGCAGTCTCGGCTACATGGCCACCGGCGGCGGGGCGCTGGAGTTCCTCACCGGCAAGAAACTCAACTACAGCGTCGGCCCGGCGATCTCCCTGCCGATCTTCGACGGCGGGCGGTTGCGCGCCGAACTGGGGGAAGTCTCGGCCGGATATGACATTGCCGTAGCGCGATACAACCAGACCCTGGTCAATGCGCTGAAGAATATCTCCGACCAGTTGATCCGCCGCGAATCCATGGACAAGCAGCAAGCCTTCGCCGCCGAATCGGTGGCCGCTGCGCAGAAGACCTGTGACATCGCGATGATCGCCTGGCAGCGCGGGCTCACCGATTACCTCAACGTGCTCAACGCCCAGACCCTGCTGTTCAAGCAGCAACAAGTCCAGCAGCAGGTTCAGGCTGCGCGGTTGAGTGCCCATGCCGAACTGGTGACGGCGCTCGGCGGTGGCTTGGGAGCAGGCAACGATGTACCGAACGACAGCCAGACCCAAGCACCGAAAACCCCGGCTCTACTTAAGAGCGTCGTGAATTGAACACAAAACCTGTGGGAGCGGGCTTGCTCGCGAAGAGGGTGTGTCAGTCGACGGTTATGTTATCTGACACCCCGCTTTCGCGAGCAAGCCCGCTCCCACAAGGACCGAGTTCTCGCCGCACGATTTTTGACCTTTGAGCAGAATTTGATGACTCCCTTGCCCGCACCTTTGCGCTGGCTGTATTCCCTGGAATGGCGCCGGGGCTTCTTCGACTGGGCACGCAGCGACGGCGTGACCTGGGTCTACATCTTCAAAGTGCTGTTCGCCGCGTTCCTGACCCTGTGGCTGGCGATGCGCCTGGAGTTGCCGCAGCCGCGCACGGCGATGATCACCGTGTTCATCGTCATGCAGCCACAAAGCGGGCAAGTGTTCGCCAAGAGCTTCTATCGTTTTCTCGGCACCCTGGCCGGGTCGGCGGTGATGGTGGCGCTGATTGCCTTGTTCGCGCAGAACACCGAACTGTTTCTTGGCGCGCTGGCGATCTGGGTCGGTATCTGTTCAGCCGGTGCCGCCCGTTGTCGCAACTTTCGCGCCTATGGTTTCGTGCTCGCCGGCTACACCGCGGCGATGGTTGGTTTGCCCGCCCTGGCGCACCCGGATGGCGCATTCATGGCGGCGGTCTGGCGGGTATTGGAGATCTCCCTGGGCATACTTTGCTCGACACTGGTCAGCGCGGCGATCCTGCCGCAGACCGCCAGTGCGGCGATGCGCAACGCCTTGTACCAACGCTTCGGCGTGTTTGCCCTGTTCGTCACCGACGGCTTGCGCGGGCGCAGTCAGCGCGAGGCTTTCGAGGCCGGCAACGTGCGCTTTATCGCGCAAGCGGTGGGGCTGGAAGGGCTGCGCAGTGTCACCGTATTCGAAGACCCGCACATGCGCCGACGTAACGGCCGGCTCAGTCGGTTGAACAGCGAATTCATGGGCATCACCACGCGCTTCAACGCCCTGCACCAGTTGCTCGAACGCCTGCGCAGCAATGACGTCGACCATGTCGTGGCAGCGATCAAACCCGGCCTGCACGAACTTGCCGAGGTGCTCGACGGCTTTAGCGGCCGCTCCCTGACCACGGCCGATGCAGCCCGTCTGGTCACGGCGTTGACGGCCTATAAGGAAAGCTTGCCGGCCCAGGTCCGCAGCCTGCGCACGCTCTTTCAGGAGAGCGGGCCGAGTGACGCCGAGTTGCTGGATTTCCACACGGCCTATGAATTGCTCTATCGCTTCGTCGACGACCTGCACAGTTATGCACAGACCCACGCATCGCTGGCCGAGCACAGTCACGAGCGCGAGCATTGGGACGAACCGTTCACCCCGCAAACCAACTGGCTGGCCGCTGCGGCGTCGGGGATTCGCGCCGCGTTCATCCTGTTAGTGCTGGGCAGCTATTGGGTGGCTACCGCCTGGCCAAGCGGGGCCACCATGACCCTGATTGCTGCTGCCACAGTGGGCCTTTCCGCCGCCACGCCGAACCCGAAGCGCATGGCATTCCAGATGGCCTGCGGGACGTTTCTGGGAGCGCTGATCGGCTTTTTCCAGATGTTTTTCATCTACCCATGGATCGACGGTTTTCCATTGCTCTGCGTAATGCTCGCACCGGTGATCGTACTCGGCTCGTTCCTCACCTCGCGGCCGCAATATGCCGGCGTCGGCCTTGGGTTGCTGATCTTCTTCAGCACCGGTTCGGTTCCGGACAACCTGACCGTCTACAACCCCTACACCTTCATCAACGACTACATTGCCATGGTCTTGGGCATGCTGGTGTGCGCGGCGGCGGGGGCAATCATTCTGCCGCCCAACAGCCGCTGGTTGTGGCGACGGCTGGAACAGGATCTGCGCGGCCAGGTGGTGTACGCCATCAGCGGCAAACTCAAGGGCCTGGCGTCGAGATTCGAAAGCCGCACCCGCGATCTCCTGCATCAGGCCTACGGCCTCGCGGCGGGGCAGCCGCAAGTCCAGCGCGACTTGTTGCGCTGGATGTTCGTGGTGCTGGAGGTCGGCCACGCGATCATCGAGTTACGCAAAGAGCAGGCGATCCTGCCGGTGCATCCGGCGTATACCGAAACCCAGCCATGGCGCCAGGCGATCCGTCTCATGGGCCGTGCGCTGGTGCGGCTGTTTCTGCAACCCAACAGCAGCAACCTTGAACGCGCACTGGTTGCCGTCGACCACGCAATCAGTCGCGTGCAGGCCACCGATGAACCCTTCGCCCCGCACTTCGATACCTCGGCGTTGCGGCGGGTGAAAAGCTATCTGCACTTCATCCGCACCTCGTTGCTCGACCCGCAATCGCCGCTCGCCGGCTACTCCAACGCCATCGCCACTGCCAAGCCCCAAGGACTTGCACATGCCTCGTGAAATCGCCTTCCACGGCGTGTACATGCCGACCATGACCCTGATGTTCTTCATCGCGGCAGCGCTTGCCTGGGCGCTGGACCGGTTCCTGTCCGGATTCGATCTGTACCGTTTTTTCTGGCACCCGGCGTTGCTGCGCCTGAGCCTGTTCACCTGTCTGTTCGGCGCCATGGCGCTGACTGTCTACCGTTGACTCTCTATCACTGAGAATGCCCCGATGAAAAAGTTTTTCAGCCTGCTCGCGACCCTGCTGGTGCTGGCCCTTGCGCTGTGGATCGGCCGCACCCTGTGGGAGCACTACATGAACACGCCGTGGACCCGCGACGGCCGTGTGCGCGCCGATATCATCAACGTCGCCGCCGACGTCACCGGCGAAGTGGTGGACGTGCCGGTGCGCGACAACCAACTGGTGAAGAAGGGCGATCTGCTGATGCAGATCGACCCCGAGCACTATCGGCTGGCGGTGAAACAGGCCAAGTCGCTGGTTGCCTCACGCAAGGCAACCTGGGAGATGCGCAAGGTCAACGCCCATCGCCGTGCCGATATGGACAACCTGGTAATCTCCCGGGAAAACCGCGACGACGCCGGCAACCTCGCCGACGCGGCCCAGGCCGATTACCAGCAGGCCCAGGCGCAGCTGGAAGCCGCCGAACTCAATCTCAAACGCACCGAAGTGCGTGCCGCGGTGGATGGCTACGTGACCAACCTCAACGTGCATCGCGGTGACTACGCGCGCATCGGCGAAGCGAAGATGGCTGTGGTCGACATGAATTCGTTCTGGGTCTATGGCTTCTTCGAAGAAACCAAACTGCCCCATGTGCGTGTGGGTGATAAAGCCGACATGCAACTGATGAGCGGCGAAGTGCTCAAGGGCCATGTGGAAAGCATCTCGCGCGGCATCTACGATCGCGATAACCCGGAAAGTCGCGAGTTGATCGCCGACGTTAACCCGACGTTCAACTGGGTGCGCCTGGCACAGCGGGTGCCGGTGCGGATACACATTGATGAAGTGCCCCAGGGGGTGCTGCTGGCGGCGGGGATTACTTGTACTGTGGTGGTCAAGTCTGCGGCCGGTGACTGACCCCGAAGGCAAATGACACAGTGACCAGGGGGGCCTGCCTGTGGCCAAGCGGTTTGCCTGTGGCGAGGGGGCTTGCCACAGAAACCCCGCCAAGCCACAGCGTTTGCGTCAGCCTTGGCAAAACGTCTCGTGCAAGTGCCGCCAGACCACCTTGCCATCCGCCTGTTTCTCGAACACCACGGTCGAGCGGCGATCCGAATGCTGACCGGTCGCGTCGGTTTGCTGCTCGCGATAACTCAGGGTCGCGCCGCCTTCGTGCAAGGCAATACCGCAAAACTCGCTGAGCTCGATGCGAAAGCCCAGCTTCTTTCCGCCAGCCTGGGTGAACAATTCGTTCAGCGCGTCGAAATCCAGCACCCTGCCCAATGGCGATACCATGGAAAATTGTGGTGAGAAGCGTGCCAGCAGTTGTTCGAGTTCCGACGCATCACGCTCCTCGGCCAGCCATTGTTCGATGGCTACGTGAGCCTGGATCACTTCGTCGAAGTATTGGGTGTAGTCGGTCATTTTGTTTCCTGAAATTCTGATGGTGTCTGTTCTGGTGTCATCGCGAGCAGGCTCCCACAGTGATTGATGTTGAACACAAAACTTGTGTACGACATCAATCACTGTGGGAGCGGGCTTGCCCGCGAAGGTGTCGACCCGGTCTCAGAGCTGCCCGCGCAAGCCGAACCGCTTCATCAATCCTGATTCCAGCAAGCCCTTGGGCACCAGCGCGGCCAGTAGCGGCAACGCCCGGCTACCATTGCCCAGGCGCACCAGCCGAGGCGGCTTGCTCTGCTGTACCGCCTTTAACAGGCCAGCCGCAAACTCACTGGCCGGAGTCGGGTTGTCCTGCGAAGCCCGGGCCCGCGCACGAATGCCTTCGCGCAACGGGAACCAGGGCGATTGTTCGCTGATCAGTTGCTCGGCTTCATGTCCGGCATTGCTGGCAAAACTGGAGGCGATGGCACCGGGCTGGACTTCCATCACGCGGATACCGAACGGCGCCAGCTCCATGCGCAAGGCGTCGCTCAAGGCATGCACAGCGGCTTTCGACGCGCAGTAGGCACCGGCGAACGGCGTGACCAGAATGCCGGACACACTGCCGATATTCACCACCAGCCCTTTGGCCCGGCGCAGCACCGGGAACAGTGCGCGAGTCACGCCGACGATCGCGAACACATTGGTTTCGAACTGACGCTGCATGGCCGGCACGCCGCCGTCCAGCAATGGGCCCATGGCGCCGTAGCCAGCGTTGTTGATCAGCACATCAAGGCCACCGTGTAGCTGGTTGATTCGTTCTCTCAACGCTTCAAGTGCCGGGCCGTCGTTGACGTCCAGCTGCACTGCGGTAAATCCTGCGCCAACCAGAGTTACAACATCTTCAGTCCTGCGCGCAGTGGCCCAGACCTCATAGCCAGCAGTCTTGAACACATCGGCCAGGGCGCGGCCGATGCCGCTGGAACATCCGGTAATCAACGCAACGGGCATGGCGCGGTCCTTGTGCAGCGAAAAGAAGAGGCGATCAGTCGGAGAAACTACCTTGCAAACGCTCGGCGCGAAACTCCAGGGTTTGCGGACGATAACCGGGCCGCAGTGGCGGTATTGGTAAACAGTCTTCCCAACTCGCCCCGGCCTGCAGTTCACCGGGACCACGATAGCGTGGTGCGCTGTATTGATTGTCGGCGAGGTTGACCGTATCACCCGGTGCGTAGGCAGCAACGCGCCAACGCAGTTCGGTCAGCGGTACGTCGTTGCCGTTGTTCATTTTCAGTTGCAGGGGGCGATCCGCCGGACATTGATCCGGCGCGTAGGCGATGCGCAACTCCAGGCGGGCCAATTGCTTGCCTTCACGGTTGTCCAGCCAGATCACCCAGGTGGCCACCAGCCCCAGACCCACCACAGCCGCAAGCGAAACCGGCAGGGCCTTGGCTGGATAGCGCAGCAACAGGACCAACCAGGTAATGACCAGCAGGACACCGATGAACATCACAAAAAAACCTCGGGCAGGGAATGGTCATCCTACCCAAGCGCGGAGGAGATTGACTATGAGAGTTTTGAGCGGATGAATGACAATTTTTGATTTTTATCAGTCTCGATCCCGGCGCAGGATTGGCTCAAACGACTTCACGTGGTGAGCCCTGACGTCTACTTCAGGCTTTGCCTTCTGAAAAATATAAAAAAATTAATTGTGATTTATCATGAAGTTATTCAGTTCTTTGGTTTTTGTTTTTTGTTTTTTGTTTTCAACAGTAGTTAAAGCAGATTCGGTGTCTGCCCTAATCAACGCTTATGCGGCCTCACGCGAACTGCCAATTATTGATGCAGCTAGAGAATTTGTTTATGCGAATTCAGACCATGGCGACGGACTATGGTACCAAACTTATGGCAATGACAATGCGTACGTATTGGAAAGTTTGTACCGTACCGCCAGTGGTGACACGACGGCTACGCGACCTCAGTTACTTTGTGGCAATCGCGCAGAGGCGATGCAAGCGATACTTGGAGATCTAGGCATCCGCTCTAGAACGATCTACGTATTTTCCAAGTACTCCGGTGCCTTGATGGGGCATGTTTATCTTGAGGTGATGAATCCGACCACGGGCTCATGGGAGATTCAGGATCCTGATTACAACGTTGCTTATGAGTACGAAGACGGCCGGCGCCTCGGGGCTGCTGCTTTGATTGCGGGAGCTGATTTTTCCAGGATATATCCGATCAACGCTACTTCCAGAGGGTGGGGAGCAGGTGATGTCAAGAATCTATTGGATGGCCAGTTCTATGATGTAGCCTTCAGTCCAACTGAAGGAATGCTTTATTACAACAAACAGGCGTCTGATACAGGGCTTGTTGCCAGTGTCGAGGCTTACATTCTAGAGAACCATAGCGAAGTTGATTACATTCCTGCGCAGCTAGGGCAATACATGATGCGCCTTGCGGTAATAGGTATTTAATGTATGACAACATATTATCATGTAAGTCGCTTGAGTCTGAATGCGGGAAAGATAGTTCAGCCTGGCGGGCTTGGAATCTGGCTCAGGGAATCCTGTTCTACTGGCCCTCGTGGCGATGAAGGTAACCTCGCCAAACTTTCCAGGGAACTGATCTTCGAAAGCTTCCGGCTGCAGTGCTTTGCAGCTAAACCCTCCCGTCTTGATGCAAATTTTCTGTTTGAAGATTTACAGGTGGCTCAAAAATATGGCGAATATTTAATTCCAGACGGCATCATCTACGAGGTATTCCTTGTTGATGAGGCGGCGAAAATTCACCGTGGTGACTTTGGTTTGTTCCTGCCCCATGATCTGCAATATCAGTGTTCCTTCGTTAATTTCAATGAACAACTGGCGGTTAAATATTGGGGGCGTCCCGGGACGCAAGGTGATATTGAATATGTGGAGGTCCTGACAGAAAGCACAGTCTGCATCGTTCGGCAGGTACAGCGTGTCAACTGCCCGGCCCCACGTGTCCCTTCGAACACGGGGACTGCGGTCCATTCATGAGTCCGTAAAAAAGCCCCCGCCCAGCCCACTGCGGATAGGGGACGCAGTGGGCTGAACGAGGGCTTCTTGTTTTGCCGGGTGTTACTGCGCGATGGTCTTCACCGAAACCCCACGCTCGATTGGCGTCGAGCGCCCGTAGATATCTTCAAACCGCTCGATATCGTCCTCACCCAGATAGCTGCCCGACTGCACTTCAATGATCTCCAGCGGGATCTTCCCCGGATTGCGCAAACGGTGCACCGAAGCAATCGGGATGTAAGTCGACTGGTTCTCGGTCAGCAGGAACACGTTTTCATCGCAGGTCACTTCAGCCGTGCCGCTGACCACGATCCAGTGCTCGGCGCGATGGTGGTGCATCTGCAGGGACAGGCACGCGCCCGGCTTGACCGAGATGTGCTTGACCTGGAAGCGCCCGCCCATGTCCACCGAGTCATACGAACCCCACGGACGATAGACTTCGCAGTGGTTCTGGGTTTCGCTGCGGCCCCGTTCATTGAGGGTGTTGACCATCTGTTTGACGCCTTGGACCTTGTCCTTGTGGGCGATCATCATGGCGTCCTTGGTTTCCACGACCACGATGTTTTCCAGGCCGATCACCGACACCAGCTTGCCGTTGCCATGGATCATGCAGTTCTTGCTGTCCTGGATCACCACGTCGCCCTTGGTGACGTTGCCGTTGGCGTCTTTGGCATTCACCTCCCACAGCGACGACCAGCAACCGACATCGCTCCAGCCCGCGGTCAGCGGTACGACGCAGGCCCGTTGGGTTTTTTCCATGACCGAGTAGTCGATGGAGTTGTCCGGGCAGCACGCGAAGGTGGCTTCGTCGAGGGTGATGCTGTCGGCGTCCTGCGGGCTGCGTTCCAGGGTCAGCAGGCAGGTGTCGTAGATGTCCGGATCGTGCTTTTTCAGCTCTTCGAGGAAGCGGCTGGCGCGGAACAGGAACATGCCGCTGTTCCAGAAGTAACCGCCGGACTGGACGAACTCGGTAGCGCGTTTCACGTCGGGCTTTTCGACGAAGTGCGAGACGCGGCTGACGCCTTCGGGCAGCAGCGAATCGTTGGTCGACTTGATGTAGCCGTAGCCGGTTTCCGGTTTGGTGGCCGGTACGCCGAACAACACCATTTCGCCGTTTTCCGCAGCGACGGTGGCCAGTGCCAGGGCGCGTTGCAGGGCTTTCTGGTCTTCCAGCACGTGGTCGGCTGGCAGCACCAGCATCAACTCGTCACGTCCTTCGCTGACCAGCATCATCGCTGTCAAGGCCACGGCCGGCGCGGTGTTGCGACCGAACGGTTCCATCAGGATGCGCTGGGTTTCCAGTTTGCGCGCGGCCAACTGCTCGCTGACGATGAAACGGTGGTCCTTGTTGCAGACCACGATCGGGGTGTCCATGCCTTCGAACACCAAGCGCTCCAGAGTCTGCTGGAACAGGGTGTGTTCGCCGGTCAGGGCGAGGAACTGTTTAGGGAACTGCTTACGCGAAAGCGGCCAAAGACGTGAGCCACTACCACCTGACAAGATCACCGGAATCATATTGTTTACTCCTTGAAAATCGATTGGTTAGAGCTACGAACGCTGTGTCGTTTCACTCTTGTTCTTGTTTCGTGTCCGGACTGACACCTCGGTCCAGGTGGGAGCGGGCTTGCTCGCGAAAGCGGTGGGTCAGTCAACATCGTCGTTGAATGTGAAACCGTATTCGCGAGCAAGCCCGCTCCCACAAGAGGATCGGGGTCAAGCCGGGAAATTTGTTAGCGCGTCGATACCGGGCGTTTTACCCAGACCGGCGACAGGCTGCTGCCGTTGCCGGTGACGTACAGCACGGCGGCTTCACCACGTTCCAGGGCGACGGGTTTCACGTCGCCGACTTTGGTGGCGCCGTCATAGAGCGCCAGGCTGACTTTCACCGGGTTGATTTCACGTTCGCCGCGACCCTTGGGCGCAACGTTCGGGACCACGTCGGTCTTGCCATCGGCGGTTTTCAGGGTCAGCGCCTTGTCACTCAGGTTTTGCACGCGTACCAGGGACTTCTGCTTGTTCTTGAACGGCGGCTCTTCGATCAATTGCGGTGCGCCGCTAGCGTTGTTGACCAGGGTGTAATAGTGGTCGCCGGCCAGTTTCACCGGCAGGCTCTGGCTACCGACCTTGGCGCTGTAGTCGCCGCCCGGCATGAAGCTGAAGTCGCTGCTGGACAGTGGCGCGACGTCGCTCAGGTTGGTGCTGCCGACAGTGGCGCTGACTTCGGCGTTGCTGGCGTTGTAGATGCGCACGAAGGTCGAGCCTTTCGGTGCGGTCGGGCCGTACAGCGCCGAGTCACCAGCGGCGAAAGCCTGGACTGACAGCACGCTGAGGCCAGCGACCAGAGCAATGCGTTTTGCGAGACGACGAGGAGTTGTAGTGAAAGTCATGGTGTACCTCTCTTTCAGTTTTGCGCCCGGTCGGGCGTCTCGGATTTAGTGTTGATTGCGACGTTTTGCTGGCGCGCGCCGGCTTGTTTAAGCTCTGCGACCCACTGCGGGTCGGCGTCGCCGATTTCGTTGTTCACAGGCAGATATCGTTCAGGAAACTCCCAGATCAGCACCTGTGGCGGGCTGTTCTTGAAGGCATCGCTTTTCAGGTAGCTGAGCATCGGCAGAATCGGGCCGTGGCCGTCTTCGGCGTAACTGACCACGTCGCTGTGCAGCGCTTGCTTGAGCGCGCCGACGAAGTTCCAGTTCGGGTTGGCGCTGTAGCTGGTACCGATCAGGGCCACCGGCACTTCGGTGTTGGCGAACAGCGCGTCGTCACCGGCAGGCGGGTCGCCGGCGGCGACGGTGTTGCGCTTGCGCAGTGGCTCTTGCGCCGGCATCAGGTTTTCGAACAGCGGGTCCAGCGGCAGGAACAGACGCAGGTCGCCCTTGTGGGTGACTTGCTCGGCCGGCTCGGTGACGAAGTTTTGCGGTTCGCCGCTCAGCGGGTACTGGTCGGCGATGACTCTGGCCAGGCGGTTGGCGGCGACTTCGGCGCCTTCCGGGGTCCAGTGGGTGTCAGTGCGCAGGAACACTTGCTGGCCGTTTTTCTTGGCGGCCTGCAATGGGCCCAGCAGGTCCGGAGCCGGAATCCGCTCGGCCGCCAGGCGCTGATGGAAGTCCTGGTACAGATTGGCGTGGATGCTGGCCGGTTTCACCTCACCGAGGTGTTCCGGGTATAGGCGTACCTTGGCCGGCACCACCGCCATCACCAGTTGCACGCCTTTGGCCTTGAGGGTCTGGCGCACGCCTTCAACCAGGGCGTAGTTGCCTTGCAGGTTCAGCTCTTCGTTGACGATCGGGTTGAATTCTTCATCGCTGTACAACCACTGGTCGCGACCGAGCACTACGCCCGGACGACCTTCGTTGAACAGTTTGAAGTCCAGCGCCGCCCAGAGATTGGTGCCCAGGCGCTTGATCGGAAACTCTTCGTCGTAGTGCGTCTCCACGGCCTTGGTCCAGCGACCGTTGAGCACCGTCGCGTCGGCGTTGGTGCTGAAGCTGAAGAAGCTGCGAACCGACCACAGGCCCAGGACCAGCAGGGTCACCAGGAACAGGGCGATGTAGAAGATGCGTAATGAGCGGGTCATGGTCAGATCCCTCAGAACTGGAAGTAAAGGAACGGCGAGAAGCTTTGCGCCGAGAGTTTGAGAATCGAGGCGATGAACAGCAGCAGCACCAGCGCACGCATCACGTAGCGCGACCAGTCGGCGGTCCAGTAGGCTGGTTGCACCTGGGCTTCGACGCCGACGGTGTAGCCAGGCTGGTGGATGCTCGCCGGGTTATCCCCAGGTGCTGCCTTGATCAGGCCAGGTTCGGTGGCGGCCGGGCCGTCGCTGTCGACGTTCACGGCGGGTTTGGTCTTTACCGGTGGCTGATTGCTGTAGAAGTCGCGCAGACCGAAGAACGCCAGGGTCACGTAGGCCACAACCAATGTTGCGATCTGCAGGCCGGTGAGGCTGGCCTGGTTGAGTTCCGACAGTGACCAGTCACCAAAGCTGAACATTGCGCCGTACATGCGGCCGGCAACGTGCAGGTTTTCCGCGCGGAAGATCACCCAGCCCATCACCACCAGCAGGAAAGTCAGTGCCCAACGGATCGGGTTGATGCTGCGCGGCGAAGTGTTCAGGCCCAGGGCCTTTTCAATCGCCAGCCACATGCCGTGCCATGCACCCCAGACGATGTAGGTGATGTTCGCGCCGTGCCACAGACCACCGAGCAGCATGGTCAGGAACAGGTTGCGATAAGTCATCAGCGTGCCTTTGCGGTTGCCGCCCAACGTGATGTACAGATAGTCACGCAACCAGGTCGACAGGCTGATGTGCCAGCGGCGCCAGAACTCGGTGATCGACTGGCTGATGTACGGCTGCTTGAAGTTTTCCATGAAGCGGAAACCCATCATCAGGCCCAGGCCGATGGCCATGTCGCTGTATCCGGAGAAGTCGAAATACAACTGCGCGGTGTAGGCGAGGGCGCCGAGCCAGGCATCACCCGTGGTCGGGTTTTGCAGGGCGAAGCAGTGGTCGGCCACCACCGCGAGGGTGTCGGCGATGAAGACTTTCTTGATGAAACCCTGCATGAACCGCGTGCAGCCCTCGGAGAATTTGTCGAGGGTGTGGGTGCGGTTGTTGAACTGGTCGGCGAGGTCGCGGAAACGCAGCACGGGACCGGCGATCAGGTGTGGGAAGATCGCCACGAAGGCCGCGAAGTCGATCAGGTTGCGGGTCGCCGGGGTGTCGCCACGGTAGACATCGATGATGTAGCTGATCGACTCGAAGATGTAGAACGAGATACCGATCGGCAACAGCACGTGGGTCAGGATGAAGGGCTCCAGGCCCACTGAGGTCATCATGGCGTTGATGCTGTCGACGCCGAAGTTGGCGTACTTGAAGTAGCCGAGGATGCACAGGTCGACGGCCACGCCGAGCAGCAGCCAGCGCTGCGCCGGTTTGGTCCTGACCCCGGCGGCGCCGACTTTCAGGCCGATCCAGTAGTTCCACAGCGTGACCGCCGCGAACAGTGCGAGGAAGTCCACACGCCACCAGGCGTAGAACACGTAGCTGGCGATCAGCAGTAGCAGATTGCGATAGCGTTGCCCGCTCAGGTAGTACAAGCCGAGAAAGATCGGCAAGAACAGGAACAGGAACACGTTGGATGAAAATACCATCCCGATCTCTCCATGTTTAACCAACAGTCAAGGGCCAAAGCCCCCCCAAACCCCCCGTGGTAGTGGAGGGGTGAAACGGTGTTTCCTTGAAGGTTGTGGGTGGCCTTCAGACCTTACCCTCACCCCCCGCCCTCTCCCGG